>CAZEGV010000015.1:0-43238 GCA_964511645.1 uncultured Cytophagales bacterium | reverse complement strand
GCATAAAGATACAAAATTTTGGAAAAATAAACTACTCACCTTGCAACGGTCTTGAGTTTTCATTACACAAACCCAATGAATACAAAATTGTAATTATAGACAATGCAGGGTTTCATTCCACCAAAAACATTGAAATTCCTGACAATATTTACTTACTTAGAATACCGCCTTATAGTCCTGAATTGAATCCCTGTGAGCAAGTTTGGCAGTACATCAAAACCCGATACAAAAACCAACTTTTTAAAACTATGGATGCCCTCAGAAACTGGCTCTATCAAACTGTTAATGGGATGGATACAAAAATAATAAAATCTATAACTTCAAATCATCATTATTTAAATACTTTTAATGACTTGTCTTATAGTTAAACTGGTATAAGTATATGCTAGAGTCTAAGGCTACGTTTTTGGAAATGCCTCAAGACAAAAAGAAAGGGTATAAAGAAACTGGAAATCCAGAAAAAGGAAAACAAGTTTTTAATCAGAGTTGTCAAGTTTGTCACGATAAAAATGGACCTTCACATGTAGAACTAGACAATACACGAGCAGTTGCCAGAAGCTTTATAAAAGGGATTGCTAAGAAAAATTCTTTGTATGACTATGTAAGAAATGGAACTTACCCTTATAACGGTCACAAACCGTATATGCCTTTATATCCTAAAGAGAGAATGAGTAATCAGCAAGTGGAGGACTTAAGAGCTTACTTTGAAAGCAGGTTTAAATAATTCCATTTTAAGATTACACATTATTTTTTCTCGTTTTAAGTTTCACCAAAACAGAAAGAAAAATTAATATTGACATAAACACTCCTGTTCTACCGAGGTAGTTTCCGTATCGAGTATAAAAGGTTTTTTTACTATTAATTAAAACATTTTTTTTAATAGCTGTCTTTTCTGCCCATTTACTTTTCCTGATAATCTTCCCATTCCAGTCAATTACTCCAGAGATACCTGTATTGGCAGATCTAATGATAAACCTTCTGTGTTCAATGGCACGAAGTCTTGCATAATGAAAATGCTGGCGATGTCCATCAGTATCTCCCCACCAAGCATCATTTGTAATTACAGCTAATAACCCAGCACCCTTATTGACATAATCGCCTACAAACTCGCCGTATATTGATTCATAACAGATAATTGGAGCTACGCCATCAAAAGAAACTCGTTCATCCTGTGGCGTATAACTTCCCATATGTGAAAAATCCAAAAAGGTTCTTAATGTTTTAAGTAAAACAGGAAAAGGCTCACACTCTGCTCCTGGTACAAATTTAGATTTATGATACAAAGCCATTTCATTTTGGTGAAGATATAAAGCGGTATTATAACTTTCATAAAACCCTAATCGAGGACTTTTCTTAGTAAAGTCAGAATGTTTTTCATCAAAAAACTCAACAGACTCTACTCCCGTTATTAAACTAATTTGAGGATGTTTTTTGGCGAAATTCTGTACAGTTTGTATCGATTCGTCTATATCAAATTTACTTTCTATATGCCAACCCTGTATACTTGTTTCTGGCCAAAAGACATATTTAGTTTTTGCTGTTATTAAGTCCTCTGATTGTGTAATCATTTGTTGAATATGTTTTTCGTACATATTTTCATCAAATTTAGCGTAAGCATCTATATTGGGTTGTACAATTACAAGTTCTCTATGCTCTTGATTTCCATCTTCTTTTTCAAATAAAAAAAATGATATAATTATAGGAAGAACTAACCAAAACATCGGTGGAATCATTTTTCCGTACCAATTCCTATCAGAAATTAAATTTTTAAATACAAGTATGTTGATGAGTAATACCCAAGTTGTGCCGCCAAGTACACCTGTATATTCATACCATTGTATTGCCCAAGGCGTGATGGCAAACACATTACCAACTGTGAGCCAAGGCCAAGAAAGTGACCAGTTGAGGTGTAAATATTCCCAAGCTAGCCAAAATAATATTAAACTAGGATAAGCTAATTTCTGATGAATCACTCTTTTGGTAAGTGAGTACAAAAGAATCGGGATTGTCATCAAGAAACTGTTTAGCGTAATAGCAACTACAGACCCAGCAAAATCTGCCTGAGAAACCCACCAAGTAGTTGTAATATTCCATATAAAAAAAGCAAGGTAAGTGTAACCAAAAATCTTTAACGTTTTTTGTTTTTTAGTCGACAAAGCGACTTTGCGTTCTATCCATAAAACAGGAACAAAAGCAATGAATATTAGAATAAAAAAGGGCATTGTAGGCCATGATAAATAAAAGAATAACCCAGATAGTATGGATAAAATAATCGGTTGATTAAGAATTTTTTTCATTTTGAATTTTGTATGATTTTCCTGCAACAATAAGTACTATTTCTCCTTTTATAGGATGATTTTCGTAATATTCTATTACATTATTAACGGTATTTGTAATGGTTTCTTCATGAATTTTGGTCAACTCCCTCGATACTGAAACGATGCGTTCCCCTGATCCTAAGTCTTTCATTTGCACCAAAGCTTTCATCAAACGATGTGGCGATTCGTACAGAATAACGGTACGATCCTCATCCAACACTTGTTGTAATTTGGTTTGTCTACCTTTTTTGTGAGGCAAAAAACCTTCAAACAAAAACCTATCATTTGGTAACCCAGACTTTACCAATGCAGGAACAAATGCCGTAGCTCCAGGCAGACATTCAATCTTTAAGCCCTGAGCAACGCACTCTTTTACAATTAAAAACCCAGGATCAGAAATAGCAGGAGTACCAGCATCTGTAATCAGTGCAAATTGCTCCCCATCGTGCATTCTTTTTATGAATCCAGTAACAGATTTATGCTCATTATGTGCGTGGTAACTATGTTGCTTGGTATCAATTCCATAATGTTTTAATAATTTTCCGCTTGTTCGAGTGTCCTCTGATAAAATATAATTTACTTCTTTTAGAATACGTAAGGCACGTAAAGTAATGTCTTCTAAGTTCCCGATTGGAGTGGGAACAAGGTATAGTGATGTTTCTTGCATATAATTATCGTACAAAAGTCCAGTTAGTATCATCCGACATAGAAGACTCAAAACTATAACCTCCTACATTGTATTTTTTTAATTCCCCTAAAGTTTTAATATTATTTTTTACAATATATCTTGCCATAGCTCCTCTAGATCTCTTGGCATAAACCATAACTGTTTTGAATACGCCATTCTTTTCATCTTTGAAGCTTGGGGTAATTATTGGTTTTTGTAAGTTAGCTTTTTTTAGGGCTTTAAAATACTCATTAGAAGCTAAGTTAATGATGTAATTATGTTTTTGAGCATCCTGATTGACCATATCAGTAATCTCCATACCCCAAAATTCATATAGATTTTTTTGACTTTTTTTAGGAGAAAACTTTGTACCCATTTCTAATCTATACGGATAAATAAGGTCTAAGGGTTTTAGAAGTCCGTATAAGCCTGACAAAATTCTAATTTGTTGTTGGCTTTGTTGTGCCTCTTTTAGCGTAAGCGAATAAGCGTCAAAGCCAGCGTAAGCTTCACCATCAAAAGCAAAGATAGCTTGTTTAGTATTTTTGGTAGTAAAGGGTGTTTCGTAACGTTGATAACGCTCATAATTAAGGTCTGAAAGCTTAGGACTCAAGTGCATTAAGTCAGCTATTTCTTTAGGTTGAAGCTTTTTGAGGTTATTGATTAACTCTTGACTTTTTTCTAAAAGTCTTGGGATTGAATACTCCTTAATTTGAACGGGGTTTTTATAATCTAATTTTTTGGCGGGAGATAAGAGTACTAGCATAGTTGTTTATTGTTCGTTAAACCAATCTGCATACATGACATAATTGTTTGCTGTTCGGTTCATTATAGATTTGGCTTTTTCTGGGTCTAGTGTCTTTACTTTTTTGGCGGGTACACCTGCATAGATAGAATAAGGTTCTACTATTGTGTTTTCGAGAACTACAGCACCTGCCGCAATAATTGAATATTCATCTATTTTAGCATTATCCATCACGATAGCCCCCATTCCTACGAGTACATTATCACCTATTTGGCAACCATGTACAATTGCATTATGACCAATAGATACGTTATTACCAATTATAGTATGAGCTCCTTCATAAGTACAATGAATTACTGCACCATCTTGTACATTTACTTTGTTGCCTAGTATTATTGCATTTACATCTGCTCGTATCACGGCATTAAACCAAATTGTACAATCATCACCCATTGTGGTATTTCCTACAAGAGTGGCATTCTCTGCTAACCAGCATTTTTTTCCCATTTTTGGCGTAAAGCCTCGCACCGATTTTATTAGAGCCATATTATGATTTGAGTTGAATGTCTTTGATGTTCCATATAGGAGATAGGACGATGAGGAAAGACAGTGTCATTGCTACACTACCAACGTATATAAAATCCCAAAATTTCATCACAACAGGAAAATTTTCTTGCAAGGCACTTTCTGTGTCGATACTTACAAATCCATATTTACTTTGTCCCCAACAAATCAGCCAACCCAAAAGTAAACCAATTATAGTTCCTAGAATGGCTACATACATCCCTTCATACAAAAATATTTGTTGTATTATACGGCGTGTAGTACCAAAAGCATACATGATTTTTATGTCTTTCTGCTTACTTACAATCATCATTGTTACTACAATATATAGGTTTACAGATGCTACGATTAGGATAATCGCCAAAACTAAAAACGCAAAGAATTTTTCTATTTTTATGGCTTTGTATAGGGAGGCGTGTTGCTCGTCGGCTGATAATATTGTGTATTTCTTACCTAATTTTTTTTTTAATGATTTGATAAGAGAAGAACTGGAGATGCTTTCATTTGATTTAATTTCTAGAGATGACCTTCTATTTTGATTGTCGGTTAACTCTTCAGCTATTTTAATTGGGATAAAAATATATCGGTCGTCATATTGTCGCTCAATTTCAAACACACCTCCCGCCGTACAAGATATGTTATTGGTAGATTTTGTGCCAACAAGCTTTCTTTTTCGCTTGGGATAGGTCAGCTCTATTGGTCGGAAATAATTATTGAGAGAAATCCCAAGACTATATAATACACCACGTCCCATTACAATGTGTGGGAGGCTATCATTCATTAGCCGAACACTTCCATCTACAATAGAGGATGCCAATTGATTTTGTTTGTAATAATTATTAGTAACCCCTTTAAAACGGGCTAATTTTTGTAATCCGTTGTATTGTAAATAAATATCATCTTCAATTACCTCGGTAAGGAATGCCACGCCTTCTGTATTTGTGATAATTTTGCGTAAGCTATCAGTAATCTCAAAAGATTTTCCTTCTTTGGCTATGATTTTAATTTCAGAGTCAAAAGATTGATGTACTTCTCTTAACCGATCGGCAAAGCCATTAAAAACTGACATAACAACAACCATAGCAGTAACAGCACTTACCAAAATAACAACTGAAATAAGTGTTACTAAATTAATAAACCCTTTTCGATACGGACTAAAGAAATAATGGCTCGCTATATAACGGGCAATATTCAATTAATCTTCTGGCTTGTCTTTTGGCTTCGTTAAGCTAGAAATTAACTTATTCATTTTTTCAGCTTCCTCTGCTGTATTGTCTACGTAATACTTAAGTTCTGGTACAACTCTCACTTGGTGGCGGATCTTGTTACCTAGTATTTTCTTAATAGCTCCGTGATGTTTTGCAACATTATCTAAGATGGATTGAGGCTCGGCAAGTAGTATACTCAAGTATACTTTACAAAGTCCTAAATCTGCTGTGGTGCGCACAACGGTAACTGTTACCATTGCTTTTCCGAACAGGTTACGAGATTCCCGTAAAAAAATTTCGCTTAACTCCTTTTGTATTAAACGGTTATACTTTTGTTGTCTTTTGCTTTCAATCATTACACAAAAATACAAATACATTCTTATATGAACCGTGTTTTGAGTGATTATTTATCACAATACGTTGTTCAAGTATATTTTTTGATATGGGATAAGATTGTTTTTTACACTTATTTATGCTAAAAAAAATTAATTGTTTAAGCTGGAATTAGATTTTGGACATATTTAATTAACCATTATATAAATATTATTGTTTAAATGTTTTATATCTTAAATCAAATATGATATCTTTGTTCCGCAAATAGACACCCTTGATAAAAACTATTTGCTATGCTACGATACGAAGAAAAATTTTTAAAAGAAGCACTCACTTATGATGATGTTTTGCTCATACCAAGATACTCAGATATACTACCTAGAGATACTTCAACTAAGACTCAACTTACTAAAAAAATATCATTAAATATTCCATTGGTTTCTGCAGCTATGGATACTGTCTCTGAATACCGACTTGCCATTGCTATGGCACATCTTGGTGGACTTGCATTTATTCATAAAAATATGACTATTGCTCAGCAAGCTGAGCAAGTAAGACGTGTAAAGCGTTATGAAAGTGGAATGATTACTGACCCAATAGTATTGGAAGACACAGCGATTATTCAAGATGCTTTGAACATAATGAAGGAGCATAAGATTGGCGGAATTCCAATTGTAGATACACAAGGAAAGTTAACAGGAATATTAACTAATAGAGATTTACGTTTTCAAAATGATTTGTCTAAATCAGTAAAAAATGTAATGACGTCTGAAAATATCATTACTGCGAAAGAGGGATGTACACTTGCAGAAGCAGAAAAAATTTTACAAAAACATAGAATTGAAAAACTGCCAATTACAGATAGAAACGGCACTTTAATTGGTTTGATTACATATCGTGATATTATCAATAAAAAAGACAGACCAAATGCCTGTAAGGATGAACTTGGAAGACTAAGAGTTGGTGCTGCCGTTGGTATTACACCTGATTTATTAGATAGAATAGAAGCTTTACATGCTGCTGGTGTGGATGTAGTGAGTTTAGATACTGCTCACGGGCATTCGAAAGGAGTAATAGATGCACTCAGAAAAATAAAAGCATCTTATAAGGACTTAGAAGTTATTGTAGGAAATATTGCTTCTGGAGAAGCTGCTAAGAGGCTAGCAGATGAAGGAGCAGATGCTGTAAAAGTAGGGGTAGGACCTGGGAGTATTTGTACAACCAGAATCATAGCAGGTGTGGGGATGCCACAACTTACTGCGGTTTATGATGCAGCTTACGCACTCAAAGACACAGGAGTTCCTGTGATCGCTGATGGAGGAGTACGATTTTCTGGCGATATTGTGAAAGCAATAGCTGGAGGTGCTAGCACTGTAATGATTGGCTCATTATTAGCGGGTACTGATGAAGCTCCAGGTGAAGTAACAATTTTTCAAGGTAGACGTTATAAAGCTTATAGAGGGATGGGTTCATTAGAAGCAATGGCTGATGGATCTAAAGATAGATATTTTCAAGATGCAGAAGATGACCTTAAAAAACTAGTGCCGGAAGGAATTGTAGGTCGCGTACCTTATAAAGGAACTGTAGCCGAAGTGATATACCAATTGGTTGGTGGACTTAAAGCAGGAATGGGGTATTGTGGTGCCGGATGTATAGATGACTTAGGCAAAGCTCAATTTGTAAAAATGACATCAGCAGGAAGTAGCGAAAGTCATCCTCATGACATTAATATTACAAGAGAAGCACCAAATTACTCTAGAAAATAATGCCTCTATTTAAAAAAGGAAATCCTTATATACTATCTGCGGCTTGCTGTTGGGTAGTATATATTATGTTAAGCTATTGGCTTGTAGGACATACAGACCCAACTGTTCACGCTCATCTATTACAAGATTTTGAAGTTCAGCCCTTTGGTATTAATCTATTTTTTACTGGATTTATAGTTTCTATTGCATTATTTTTTAAAAATTATTACAACAGTGACAAACCACTTAATTTCAATAATGATTTATGGTCTACTTTTTACTTTTCAGCAGGATTATTAGTTGTTATCCTTCTTAATACACAATTTTTGCATTTTTTTCGAATTTCAAAGACAGGAGATGAAAGCCTTTACAATCACTCGATAGATTTACTGAATAACATAAGTATTGGCTTGATTATACTATTTGTTGTTAACTTTGTTTTTTCGTTTAAACGAATGGTTTTATTTCAAAAAAATAAAATAACAGAATTGAGTTGGCTTATTTTTGAAGGGCTTTTAGTACTGTCTTTAGTCTTTAATTTTATACACGTTCCTATATTACATCCAGTCTCGTTAGTATCTCTGGGTACATTTTTCTTGATTACATTTTTCTTGGCAACTCGTATGCCTTGGGTGGCCTACCTTAGTAAAACTCAGAAATGGAAAAATGTACTCTATTTAGTATTTACTATAATTGTACTGGGTTTATTTGTGTGGTATTTATACATGGAAGCTAACGAGTTTCACGCAGCACATAGGCACCAGTATATTGTGTTGGATGGCTTACAAAAACCGATTGTGATGAACTGTATCGTATTTGTTGGAGCTTATGCTTTGTCCTCTATAATGGTGATGCTCTTTAATATGCCTACGGCATCTGTTTTTGAACAAAAATTTAGTGAAGTATTCAGTTTTCAAAAATTAAGTGAGTCTATTCATACTTCTACAGATTTAGAAGAGGTCTATCGTACATTTTTGGATTTATCAGCAATTACTACTTTAGCCGAATCGGCATGGCTTGAAGTTGTAGATGAAAACAATATGGCGGCAACATTTGAAAGTCAAAACATTACAAAAGATGAAGTATTTAAACTCAAAAAAATTGCAAGAAAAGCAAGTCATAATATTTATCAGAATATATCGAGTCTTAAAAATGTAAAAAACGCTGGGGTTAAAGTTGAACTGGCAAACACAAAAACTCGTTCATTATTGTTAGTTCCATTGTTTTATAAGCAAAAATACATGGGCTTACTGGGGCTTACTAAGAATATTTCCCATGCTTTTAGTAATGAGTTGATAGAGACTATTCAAGGGCTTACTAATCAAGCGGCAATTTCTATTAGTAATTCTAGGTTGATGGTAAAAGCCATTGAAACTGAGCGGTACAAAGAAGAAATTAGTATTGCTAGGAAGGTGAAACAGCGTTTACTACCTAATATTTCTCAAGAGTTTAAACAATTGTCACTTAGCGTTTTTTCTAACTCTGCAGATGAGGTAGGAGGAGATTATTATGATTGTCATTATGAAGATAACAAGTTAAGGTTAATACTCGCCGATGTAGCGGGTCACGGCACAGCAGCCGCTTTTAACATGGCACAGCTCAAAGGAATATTTAAAGCCTTGTCACAACAGAAATTAGGCTTAAAAGAATTTTCTTTATTGATGAATAATGCAATCCTTCAATGCGTTGATAAAAAATCTTTTATTACACTGACTTTATTGGAAATCGATTTTTCTAATAATCAAGTTGAACTATTAAGGGCTGGGCATTGTCCAAGTTTACTTCATCGAGATGGAGAAAGCAAGCTGATAGATGAACATACCAAAACCTTAGGGATGGGAATGATTAGCAGTGATAAATATACTGATTTTATAGAGCCGACTCGATTTATAGCCAAATCTAATGATGTTTTATTTCTTTATACAGATGGAATTATTGAGGCTAGAAATGACCAAAATGAATTTTTTGAAGAAAAATATTTACAAGAGGTGGTGAATAAGTATGCTTATTTATCCGCAGTAGAAATCAATCAAAATATTATTAATTACCTCCACGATTTTGTGTCCCATTCAACGATTGATGACGATTATTCATCGATAATTATTAAGTTTAAGTAATTTTTATATAACTTACTGAAACTTAACTACGTAGAACTATGGATATTACAAAAACGATTGGTCAAGAGTACACTCAAATTCATATAGATGGTGATGTAGATGCTAGTTCTGCAATAGAACTTGATGAAGCATTAGAACAATTATTGGATGATGGGGTAAATGCACTAATTGATTGTACTAAGTTAAAATATATCTCTTCTGCTGGATTGGGGGTTTTTATGTCCTATTTAAGCGATTTTGAAAATAAAGACTTAGTAATTGTTTTACATAATCTATCAGATAATGTTTATAAAGTTTTTGAGTTAATTGGTTTAAGTCAGTTACTCAATATTGTAGATAATACTGGTCAAGCTATAGAGGTAATAGAAAAAGTAAATGAGAAATCTTCAAAAGAATACAATTAGTGTAGGTTGTAGCAGGAAAAACTTAAAACATATTCGTCATTTTGTAGATGGACATCTTTTAGATTTTAAAGTTGATGATATTAATCGAAACCTTATTGTGCTCGCAATTGATGAAATTTGTGCTAATAAAATCATTCACGCACACAAAGAAAATGAAGGGGATTCAATATCTTTAACTATTAACATTCAGCAAGCTCCCACTGGTCTGATTTTTGACATTATAGATACTGGAGAAGCATTTGACCCATTAAAATATAAACGAACTAATTTAAAAACTTTAATAAAAGAAAAAAGGAAAGGTAGCTTAGGGATGGTGATTGTAAGTAAAGTAATGGATGAAGTAACTTTCAGAACTGAAAATTCACAAAATATCTGTCGGCTTGTAAAGTTTATTAATCAGCCAGAAAGAGCTTAGATTGCCCACTTTCCTTGTAGTTTTAATATTTTTTCTAAGACATCACGCACAGCACCATTTCCACCATTGTAAGGTGATATATAATCACAAACCTCAATAATGTCTGTAACTGCATCAGCAGGACAAGTAGGTAGCCCAACTAACTGCAAAGCTTCATAATCAGGAATGTCATCCCCCATGTAAAGAACTTCTTCTTTTGCCCAATTATTATCTAAAATATATTTTTTTAGTAGCTCAATTTTATTTTTGACACCAAGATTAATATCTTTTACCTTAAGATATTCTAAACGTGTACGAACACCTTCGTATTGCCCAGCAGAAATAATGATAATTGGTAATTTTTTTTTGACTGCAGTAGCGATAGCAAATCCATCCTTGATGCTGAATTGACGTACTTGTTCACCATTTTCGAAACAAAGTACCTTGCCATCGGTAAGTACTCCATCTACATCCAAAAATACTGCTTTAACTTTTTTGAATCTCGATAAAATATTATCCATACTACTCAATTGTTCTAAACTCTTTGTAACGGCGATAAGAAGCAATACCAAAACCTAGCATTAACACCAATGTGCCTATCCATAATATATTAATAAGAGGTTTTTCTATCGCTTTAAGTATAATATAGTCGTGTTCTGTCGTTTTATAGTTAAATGTAAATTCTCCTGTTTTTTGATTAATGTTGGCAAGATCAATTATAACTCCAGCATTATAGTTTACATCAAACACTTGTAAAGGCTTCCCTATTTTTTTAGAAAACACAATACTTGGTTGTAGTATTTCTATATTACTTTTGTTGTGAAGAGATATATAAGCCATTACTACTAAATCATTTGAGTCTATTTCTAACCCTACCATATCAATCTCTCTTTTGATACTATCTAGGCTAGCAGGAATCCCATTTAAGAAAAACATGGAGTCTTTTTTTACTATGATTTCTTTAGTTTCCCCCCATTCTATACTGCTTGGGTTAGGCACTGAAGACACATGAGTGTATAAATCTTTTGTTAAACTTCTTTTGAGATCTGGAGAAGCCAGCAACCCTCCCATGGCGGGGTTGATTTGAGCACGAGGAAATAATGTAAATTCCTCTCCTCCACGGTCTTTGTATTGTACTTCAAAGAAGGTATTTTCTGGAGAAATCTGTACTGTATCGCCTTTTTTCTTAAATACTTTTCCTTGATATATAAAATCAGATTTTGCTAAATAGATTTTCTCATCACCAGTAGGAAATAGTTGAGAAACATCTACGTAAGTAGGGCAATCATCACATTCTACACGCTTACCCTTAAAGGAAAGCTGATACTCATTCATAAAATTAGTTTCATTTGCTCGTAAAAATACGTTTTCCGTATTCATCTCTTCCGAAAACTCAGGGTTAATGACCTTAGCTGTACTATTAAGTGAGACGACTTTAGAATAACCAGAAGAAAACAAAATCCCCATTAGCATCATTGCAAAACCAATATGAGATATAGCACCGCCAGACAAAGAAACTTTTTGTTTCCATAACCCTCTCAAAATCAAAAATGAAGAAATGATAACATAAAATGAAGCGGCCAATAGCAACACATAAGTAATCAATTGCTGAGCTAATCCAGCAGAGCTAATACTAACCTCTAAACCATGATTTTTTCTATCAATTACACCATTGGTATACTCAAAGTAAAAAATGGAAATAGTGCTAACTAATAACACAATAGCTATTACTAGAGTAAATAAAGATAAGCCTTTTTTAGAAAAAACTTTTTCTTTGGTATTCCACCAATAAAATTGTGCTGTGCCTGCTACAAACGAAAAAACAATAGCAAACCATATTTGCCACTTACTATAATGAGCCTGAGCATCAATAGGAGGAGCTAGATGTGTGCCAAACACCTTATTGATAACAGGTAAAGAAGTCGTGAATAATATTTGAAAAGATGATAACATCAAAACAATCACTCCCAAAAATACCCAAAATTCAATTGAATAAACAGAAATCTCTTTTTCAGTAACGGGTATTTTTTTACGCTTTACAACAATAAAAACAACGCTTACAACAATATAAAAAATTAAATAAAGTAAGAGTTGCCCCGTTAAGCCTAAGTCAGTAAATGAATGTACAGAGGCTTCACCTAACACACCACTTCTGGTCAAGAAAGTAGAGTATAGAATCAAAATAAAAGTAGCCATTACTAAACCCATAGCCCAGTAAATCCCTGATTGAGTCCGTCTATAAAGTACCATAATGTGTAAAGCACCAATTTGTACAATCCACGGGATAAATACAGCATTTTCGACAGGATCCCAATTCCAATAACCGCCAAAGTTAAGCGTTTCGTAAGCCCAGTAACCTCCCATCAAAATACCTAAGCCCAATACCGCAGAACCAAATATCGTCCAAGGAAGAGCGGGTTTTAACCATTCAGTAAATTTATTATCCCACAAGCCCGCTATTACAAAAGCATAAGGAACAAAGGTAAGAGCAAAGCCCAAAAATAAAGTTGGCGGATGAATCACCATCCAATAATTTTGCAACAAAGGGTTTAGCCCATTTCCATTTTCGGGTATAAAGTCAGGGTCTTGAAACACTGCTGCAGAAGGAAAAACATCTTTTAACAATACAAAAGGTGAACTACCAATTTTGAAATCTCCAAAAGGAACAATTCCTAAAACCATAGAGATTAGAAAAATCTGACCTAAAAAAAAGATAACCATCACCTTAATCTCCCATTTTTTGGAGGTAAACACAAGTGCTGTTCCAAGTATTACATTCCAAAATATCCAGAGCAAAAAGCTACCCTCTTGTCCTTCCCAAAAGCAGGAAAGCATATAATACCAAGGTAAGTCGTTAGATGCATGATCCCAAGCATAATGATAATGATAATTGTGGGTATAAATAATTGAAAACAAAATACCTACAATAGCGAAAACAGATAGGGTATGTACAGCAAAAACCCCACGGCTAAAACCTTTCCATTCATCAGGAGATTTTACGCTCAAGTAGTAAGTGACTGCTCCTACAATCGCTGTCAAAAAACTAATAATTACACTCAGATGTCCCCAATCGCCTATTTGCATTGTCTATAGCTCTTTATTTTCGTATTTAGATGGGCACTTTAGTAAGATGGAAGTACCTTTAAATACGTCTCCTTCATAATGTCCAATCACAACAACTTTTTCTGATCGTTCAATCTCTTGAGGTTTAGCATAATCATAAAAAGTTACCTTTTCAGTATTTCCATCATCATCTATCATTGAAAAAGACAAGACCATCGGACTCGCTTTATCATCAAAAAATAAATCTAAAGGATTACTTTTTTTATCTTTTAACAAAGATCCTACAATATGTAAGTCTTGATTGTTACCATTTTTTGCATTATTTTTTGCACTTTTAAAAGTGACATAAGTACTAGCGTCTCCAAAGGTACTTGCAATAATTGCTACAGCAATTCCTACTATTACTAATGCGATTATATGTGTTTTTTTCATAATAGGTTTATTTTAATTTGGGCATCCCCTAATGCACTCCTAGACTTTAGCTTAACTCTTCAGATTGTTTTTTAAGCTTGTTTAATTGTATGTTTGTAAATACCACGTAGGCCAGTAAACCCATAAATAAGGTAGACATCACTGCCACTACCACATAAATTTTTCCATTCTGACGCATTTTGGTTGCCATTTCAAACTTAGGCTCACATTCAGAATACAAAGCATTCGAAACAAATATATTACCCATCATTTTGCCAAATAACTTTACTGGAGTATTGCATTTGAATGTCCAAGGATTTGTTTTCCCGTTATAATACACAGGAATTTTTTGTGTGTTTGTGTTAATATAAAAACTCAACTGATCTTTGTCGGCAGTTGCTACTTTTACAGCCTTGTTTTCTTCTCGGACAATTGTTCCCTCAATCATCTCAATCTGAGCAAATGATACAAAGCCAATTAGTAATAAAATACTTGTTATAAATCCTTTAAGCAATTCCATAAATCTTATCTTTTATTAAGGATAATTTCACCCTAATTTCTGTAATCCAAAGTCCTAATAAAGTCCAACCAATAATTGCTGGATAAAATACTACACGCATATTTTGGTTCAAATCCATTTCGCTAAATGCTGGATTACCATCGTTACCAGGGTGCAACGAAGAAGCTGCCATCCTAGGTAAGATAAATAACAACACAATCAATAAAGGATAAGCAAATACATTATATACAGCACTAACTTTAGCCCGTTGTACATCATCGGTAAATGAGCCTTGAATAATAGCGTAAGAAAAATACATCAACAGACCAATTGCTGCTGCGTTTTGTTTTGGATCGCCACTCCAATATTTTCCCCAAGTAAACTGTGCCCACATCATACCAGTACTAATCCCAATCATCCCCATTATAAGCCCAGTATAAGCGAGTTGCCTAGCCCAATGGTCATATTTAAAATTACCCGTATTGAGGAACATCACACTGTACACAACACTTACAAATAATAAGATTATCATAGAAAACCACATTGGCACATGGAAATACAAGTTTCGAATAGTTTCATTAAGCGTATAAATAGCCGGCACATTTCCTAGCAAACCCCATATCACTACATATATCACCATAGTGATGGCAAAAGACTTATAAGATTTAAACTTAACAAGTAAATAAGGGATGACCAAGACACAAGCTGTAAGCACATAAATAAAAACACGAGATAGCTCTGATTGAAAAATCCCTCGTAAGCCAAGAATTAAGATAAGCCCTAAAATTACTCCTATTGAGTAGCGTAGAAATCTGTTTTGTGTCTTCATCATTTATGCACGCCAAAGGTAAGGATATAATATATAAGTTACCACCACTACGATTACATTTATTGCAGATAAAGCGATTAAATCGTCTGTAATCCCAGATCGAAGCAACCCATCTATTGCGTGACTAGATACGCGAATTAAAATCAATAATAAAGGTAATATGACAGGAAAACTCATGATCGCCATCAACATTGGGTTTGACGTTTGTCCTGCTATAGCGGCTATTAGCGTAAGGGTACAAGAGAAACCAATAGAGCCCATTATTAAGTTAAGCATAAAAACATTGATGTCGCCAATTTCTATATGCAAAACTAAGTTCATAAAGCCAAAAGTCAGAAATGCCATCGTAGTCATTAAAACAATATTATAAATCATCTTAGAAAAAACATAAGCCAAAGGGTTGGCAGTATGGTAGTAGTAGTAATGTCGTGATTTACTCTCATTAATAAAGCTTTTACCAATTGAGTTGATAGCAACAAACAAAAGAATAATCCAAAATAGGGTGTTCCATGTTACGCTATTAATGTGTTGAGTCTTGAGATGAAATGCCATATAACACAAAAAAACTGTGCCTACGATGTATAGGATTAAACTAAAAAAGGCATTCTTTTGCCTGAACTCTAATAAAAATTCTTTTTTGAGTAAGGTGAGTGTTTGTTGTAATACTAGCATTTATTTAAGACATAACCCACAGAAGGTAGGCAGTGAGTAGAAAAATAAGGAATACCACTGTTGTCTACCTGACCTTGTACATTGATCATTACATCTCCGACCAAGTGCCTCATAAACTTTACTTGATAACCTAAACCACCACTCAAGGCACTGGGAGTACTAAGGTTTTTTTGATTGCTAAAGTTTTTGAATTTTCCCCAATGATTATGAGTTGCATATGGACGATTATTGCCATCAAAATACAAAAATTCATTGTATGATAAATTTTCACTGTGAAACTGTTGTTGAGCCACTATTATTTTTTGATGTTTGGGATGACCTCCATAGTAAAAAGCATTGAGCCCTACTCCAAACTTAAACCCAATTGAATATTCTGCTTGTAAGCCATAAGTGTTCCCAAAAAAAGTTGGAATAAGTTTAATACTTCCACTGTCAAATTTTGAAAACTGTGTTTCATTGTCTTTAGTAAAGCTTAGTGAAATAGTGAAAAATAATATTAAAACGATAAGTATTTTCATACCAATAAGTAATCTTGTTGATTTGTGCAAGATAGTAAAAAAAACACTGATTCTATTGATGTAGAACTGTAAGTTTTTATCGTCCTGAGCCCAAGAGAATCTCTGTGTTATTTGACTTGAAATGTAAGTCCATTTGAGTAAAAGGGATGACAATTTTATTTTTAATAAATTTTTGATTGATGATTTTTCTAATGTCTGATTTTACGTCTTCAATGTGAAAGATGTTTTGACTAAAGAAAAACAGTTCAAAATCTAAAGAAGATTCCCCAAAGTCTAGTAAATGAACTAAAACGGATGATTTTTTTTCTGTTTCGGGATGTTCTAAAGCACTTTCTTTTAAAATTTGTTCTACTAATTCAACGTTGCTACCATAAGCCACACCTACCTTAATTCTAAAACGAGTTTTGTCAGATTGATGAGTCCAGTTAATTACTTTGTTGGATGTTATGGTCGAATTAGGAATGATAGAAACAATATCATCTCGATTGATAGCTTCTGAAGTCCGTAAACCAATCGCCTGTATCTGTACTACATCTTTGTCTATTTCTAAAATATCACCTACTTTAATCGTGCCTTCAAAAAGTAAAATAATACCTGAAATGAAGTCGTTAAAGGTGTTCTGAAGCCCAAACCCAGCCCCAACTAATAGTGCGGCAGAACCTGCTAATAATGCATTGAGTTGTAAGCCAAAAGAATTGAGAATAATAATAGTGGTAGTAATCCAGGCGATATATTTGATGAGCTGGAAAAGTGAATAAAAACTACCCTTTCGGTGTTTGTCAAGTGCTTTGTTTCTGAATAATAATTTTTTGATACCCCACAGAAACATTTTTGTAAAAATAATAGTAGCGATTACGGTCAATAATACGCCTAAATCAAGAGAGTACTCGCCAACTTTGAATAGCTTAAAATCAATTAAATCATTAATAAAGTTCATTTTAATTAGTAAGTTTCATGAAATCGCCACAAGTACCTTTACTTGCAACGATTGTTAATTATTTAGTGCTTGAAATGACGAATTCCAGTTGTTACCATTGTGATATCATTGGCATCACAAAAATCAATTGACTCTTGGTCACGCATTGAACCACCAGGCTGAATAACTGCTTTAATCCCAGCTTTATGGGCAATTTCTACACAGTCAGGGAATGGAAAGAAAGCGTCCGAAGCCATTACTGCACCGTCTAAGCTTAATCCAAAGCTTTTCGCTTTTTCTATTGCTTGGCGAAGAGAGTCTACACGAGATGTTTGCCCTACTCCACTAGCAATCAATTGACCTTTTACCGCCAATACGATTGCATTAGATTTAGTATGTTTACAAACCTTGTTAGCAAATATCATTGCGTCCAATTCATCTTGTGTTGGTTGCTTTTTCGTCACAATCTTTAAATCTTTTTCTGTTTCTATATTGAGATCTTTGCCTTGCTCGATATAGCCATTTAGTAAGGTCTTAACTAATTTGGGTGCTAAAGCCACATCTTTGCGTAACAATAACATTCTGTTTTTTTTCTGTTGGAGAACTTCTAAAGCATCTTGATCAAAAGCTGGAGCGATTAATACTTCAAAGAATAATTTGTGTAATTCTTCTGCTACTGCTTTGTCTATTGTTTTGTTAGCAATAATAACGCCGCCAAAAGCCGAGACAGGATCTGCTTGTAATGCTTTTTGGTAAGCCTCAACTACTGAGTTTGCTGTAGCAATTCCGCAAGCATTATTATGTTTGAGTACTGCAACTGCTGGTTGTGCTGTCCCAAATTCATCTATTAAAGACACAGCAGAATCGATATCTACTAAGTTATTATATGAAACTTCTTTACCGTGCAATTGGGCAAACATTTTTTCTAAGTTACCATAAAACACTCCTTTTTGATGAGGATTTTCTCCATAGCGAAGAGTTCTAGGATTTTGGTCACTAATTTTGAGTGGTGCATCTTCATCATCTTTAGCAAAGTAATTAAAAATAGCCGTGTCATAATGAGAAGAGACATTAAATGCCTCTTTTGCAAACCATCTCCTATCGTTGAGTGAGGTCGTTCCTTTTTTATTGGCCAGTAAATCTACTAATGTTTGATATTGTTCACGCGAAGAAACAATAAGGGAGTCTTTAAAGTTTTTAGCGGCAGCGCGAATAAGAGAAATACCACCAATATCTATTTTCTCGATAATATTTTGCTCATCTGCTCCAGAAGCTACTGTTTCTTCAAATGGATATAAGTCAACGATAGTAAGGTCGATAGAAGGAATATCAAATTCTTGAGCCTGAGCGACATCTTGCTCATTGTCACGGCGGTATAAAATACCACCAAAAATTTTAGGATGAAGTGTTTTTACTCTTCCTCCAAAAATAGACGGGTACTTAGTAAGCTCTTCTACTGGGGTTACTTTAACTCCAAGATCTTCTATAAATTTTTGAGTACCTCCTGTGGAGTATATAGTTACATCTTGTGCTGCAAGGTGCTTGATGATTGGTTCTAAGTTATCTTTATAAAATACTGATATTAGTGCAGATTTTATTTTTTTATCGGACATCCTGTTGTTTTGATTTTTTTGAACCACAAAGTTATCATTTTCTATTGAGAATCAATAATCTGTGAAATGATAAAACACATTGTGGGAAATTTAAGTTGTCTCATAAAGTAGGGAGCGTGTATCTTTTTTGACTATTGTGTAGCTTTCTGATAGCAAGTGAATTGTTGGCGTACATGGTTTTAAAAATTTCTTGATCGTTTTCGAGTAAAGCGTCTTTATCTATTATAGATAATAATGAATTGATAATACCAGAAAATTCTTCTTTGATGTTATAATAAATCCATTGGTCATGCTTTTGAGTTTTGATGAACCCAGCATTTTTCATGTAACTAAGGTGCCGAGAAGTTTTTGTTTGTGTAAAGTCCAGTATGAGTTCAAGATCACTGCCACACATCTCACCATTATTATGAATAAGTGAAAGTATTCGTAGCCGAGATTCTTCACTTAATGAACGATACAGTTGAGTGGCAATATTTAAGTTGATGCTTTTATATTTCATACATTAGGCTATTAAACTTGGTGGTATTTCTCTTAATTTGTGCAATTGGCATGATAATTCGCAACAATATATGAAAAATCACGTTTGGGGTAGAGATGAATAAACTTTTCTTTGGTATTTGCTTATTGTTTTTTTCTTTTTTGGCTCAAGCTCAAGACAGCACCAAACATGTGATTCAGTTTTCTGGTATAGTGGCACAAGGAGATAGTTTGTATGGAGTGCCGGGTGCCTTTGTGTTTGTACCCAATACTAGTAGAGGAGCTAATACCTCTCTTATTGGTTATTTTTCTTTGCCTGTTTTGCCAGGTGATAGCTTAGTTATAGCAGCGATAGGCTTCAAAAAACAACATTTTATTATACCGAGTATAGATTCGGCTTCTTATCAAGTAGTCATTAGGCTTGTAAAAGATACGATTACATTACCCTTAGTAGAGTTGCATGCATTCCCATCGGAAGAGGTCTTTAAAAAAGTTTTTTTGGCGATGAACATTAGTAATCAAGACTTGGATAATGCGAGAGACAATCTCAATAGCCAAATATTAGAACGTTTGATGGTACATAGTGATATAAGTGAAACAGAAACATTTAAATATTATCTCAATGAGCAAGCTCATGCAATAGAAAGTAGGTATATGGTTAATAATATATCGTTATTAGATCCTTTTGCGTGGTCACGGTTTTTTAAAGACCTCAAAGAGTATCGAAAGAAAAAGAAATAATAGTATATTTGGTGACATTTGTAAAAAAAATAAACAAAAAATGAGCGAGAATAGACGAGAAGTTCAAAGTGAAGAAGTAGAAATAGGGAGTGTATTCTTTTATATCGGGAGAGCAATTAATAAAGTTTTTTCGGCAATAGGGCGATTCCTTGGTGGCTTATTGGATACCGTAATTATAATTCTTTTGTTTTTGAAGAAAAATTTTAAAATTATTTTTGGCACAGCAGCGGTTATTTCTGTCTTGTGTGCAACATTTATTTTGAACTCCAAACAATCATATTCTTCTGAGATGATTGTAAAGCCTAATTATAGTTCTTCTAAATTATTATATGATAATATAGATTATTACCACTCACTTATTAAACAAAAAGATGTTGAATTACTCTCAAAAACTTTAGGATTGCCATTAGAAATAACCGCTCAAATCAAAAAAATAGAAATAAAACCTGTTATGAAACAATCAGATAAGATTGAGGCTATTAATAGTTATTATGAATTGTTGGATACTAATATTAAGTATAGCGACGAGATTATGCAAATGGTGAATGACGAGATTGAGCCAGATAATTATCCGTATCATACTATTACAGTAGAAGCCAAAGAGGGATTTGATTTTACGATTCTTGATGATGTTTTGATTAAGAGTGTTGCAATAAATAAATTTTTTATTAGCAAAAGAGACTTTTTAGAGGCTAGTGCTAAGGCACATAAAAAGTCATTAGAAAAAACAATGTCTAAATTAGATACCTTAGGAAATATTTATAATCAAGTACTACTACAAAAAAGTAAAGGTTTAGCCTCACCAACATCAACTAACGGAGTTACTAGACTTGTACTAGATGAAAATAAAAATAGCGACCTAAAAGATTACCAATGGGTCTTCTATGGGTATAAAGAGTTAAGTAACGAATTAACAGATGTAAATATTAAATTAGGAGAACAAAAACCACCAATTAGGATTTTCTCTAAGTTTAGTAAAAAAGGAATAAAAATTTCTAGAATACCACTGTTTATTATAGTATCAATTATTGGTTTTTTCTTACCAATTTTAGTTTTACTATTTAAACGTTTGATTAATTTCTTAGATAGCGTAGAAGACAAATATAGCATATAACAGATGTTTAGAAGGACATATTGGTTTATTATTATTGATTTTTTGACAGCTTTTTTTGGATGGAATTTATTTTTCTATCTTCGTAAGTCTGCGTTTTCAGAATCAATAAAATATGATGTATCATCCATCTATTCGGGATTGATAATAGCCTTAGTATGGGTGCTTATTTTCTTCCTCTCCTCTCGATACAGAGATTTGTACCACAAATCTAGGGTAGCGGAATTAATTGCTACTTTTAGAACAGTGATAGTAACCTCTGTTTTGTTTTTTTTTATTTTATTTTTGGATGATGAAGGAGTAAAGCATTATAAAGATTATTATAAAATAATTTCATTGTTTATTTCTATTCACATTGTCCTATTTATTTTAGTCAAAGCGATTACATTATCATTTGCTAAACGTTTGGTTATTCAGAAAAAAGTACAATTTAATACGCTTATTATTGGGTCTAACAAGAGGTCTATTGATTTTATCAATCAGATTGAAGAAGCCAACAAAACTCTAGGTTTAAACTTTTTGGGTTATATCCATATTAAAGATGAAAATGCTGATTATTTATCGAGTAACTTGAGACATTGGGGAGGTATAGGTCAACTTCGCACAGTTATTAGACGTTGTAAAGTGTCACAAATCATTATCTCTCTAGATCCAAGTGAATACGAAAAAATTACTTACTTGTTAAGTATTATTAATACTAATGACATTAAAGTAAGCTTGATTCCAGATACTTATCATTTGCTATTAGGTACGGTGCAGGTTAATCATATATTAGGTGTGCCTATTATTGATATTAAACAAGAGCTAATGCCCTTATGGCAAAGGATTACTAAACGAGGTATAGATATTGCTATTTCTTTTTTAGCATTATTAATAGGCTCTCCTATGTATTTTTTATTTATGATTTTAACTAAAACATCTTCTCCAGGTCCAATATTTTATTCTCAGTTACGAGTAGGAAAAAACGAAAATTTATTTAAAATTTATAAATTTAGAAGTATGTATGTGGGATCAGAAAAAGCAGGTCCAGCATTGTCATCTGATAATGACAGCAGGATTACCCCTTGGGGAAGAGTCATGCGAAAACTTAGAATTGATGAACTCCCCCAATTTTATAATGTTTTGATTGGTGATATGTCTTTAGTGGGTACTCGACCAGAAAGAGAGCATTTTATAGAACAAATTATCACCCAAGCACCGCATTATAAACGCTTATTACAATTAAGACCAGGGATTACATCTCTAGGGCAAGTAAAATTTGGCTATGCCGAAAATGTAAATGAGATGGTAAGACGAATGGAGTATGACATTGCTTATTTGGATAATATTTCACTGACAATGGATTTTAGAATTATGCTTGCTACTGTGATGGTGGTAATAGAAGGGAGGGGGAAGTAATGACAAAAAAGGTTTTACATATATTAAAGTCTGTTGGAGGAGTTGAGGTCATTGTCAAAATGATTGTGAATCACTTAGATGCCGATAAAGTTGAAAATATTATTGTTCACGATGATGAGAGTAAAACTTATTTTGATACAAATAATACCAAGTTAAAATCTTTTCGATTGCCTATAAAACGAGAAGTGAGCTTACTTGATGATTACCGTTGTGTAATAGGCTTAATTAAAATAGTGAAGTCAGAAAGGCCAAGTGTTATACACTGTCATAGTGCTAAAGCAGGTTTGATTGGACGAATTGTGGGTGCTATTACCAAAACTTCCGTTCTGTACACGCCTCATGCTTTTTCATATTTAAGTGCCGAAAACAAACTAAAGAAGTGGCTTTATTTAACAATAGAGCGATATACCAAGTTTCAAAAAAACACAAAGTTATTAGCTATCTCAAACTCTGAAAAAGAGCGAGGAGTTAATGAAGTGAAGTATTCTCCAGAGAATGTCTTTGTGTGGCACAATAGTATCAAGCCTATAGAAATAGAGGTAGAAAAGCCTTCAGATAAATTCATATCCTTGATAGGGCGTCCATCCTATCAAAAAAATATTGAAATGATGGTAAGGGCCATTGAGTTGGTGAAAATAGAAATTTCGACAATTAAATTAAAAATAATAGGTGTAGGGTATCACTCACCGAATATTAAAGCTCTTGAGACTTTGATAAGTGAATTAAATCTTAAAAAAAATATTGACATCATAGCATGGGGAGATAGGGTTAGTGTATTAAAAGAGATTAAGCGATCTGAGTTTCTAGTGTCGACTGCTAGGTATGAGGGCTTACCATTAGCGTTGATAGAGGCATTATCCCTAGGAAAACCTTGTGTAGTTACTGAAGTAGATGGTAATAAAGATTTGATAACGGATTCTTATAATGGGTTTTTGGTAGATAATGAAGACCATATTGCTTTGGCACAGAAAATCATCCTATTGTGTAATGATGAAGAACTTAAAAAGAAACTTTCATCTAATGCCTTAAATTCTTTTTTGAAGAAGTTCAATATTGAGGAGAATATAAAGTATCTAGAGGAAATATATGAAGGGGTGTAGGAAATATTAACTTCACGAGCTATTTAAAAGGCGATTAACATCAAATGATTTGATTTATTATGATAGATAAATGTAATGAGTAAATATATTATTTTTGGAGCATCTGGGTTTATTGGTCAACATTTTATTGAGCAATTGGTAAAAGACAATCAAGAGATTGTAGGGTTCGACTTGATTAAAAAAGAAAACATTCACTACGTGGATGTTAGAAATAAAATTGAGGTCTCTATTAATTGTAACCCTGATGATATAATTATAAATTTAGCAGCAGTTCATAAAACTCCGGGATATCCAGACAAGGAATACTTTGAGACAAATATTTTAGGGGCTAAAAACATCTGTGACTTTGCTAGTAAAAATAACGTTAAAACAATTATTTTTACTAGTTCTATCTCTGTTTATGGTATGTCAGAAGTAGCAAAATCTGAGAACTCTCTTCCAATGCCTAATACCCCCTATGGTATTTCTAAATTAACAGCAGAATATATACATAAAAACTGGCAGAAAGAAAATTCAGAAAGAAAATTACTGATACTACGCCCAGGCGTTGTTTTTGGCAAGAACGAAGGAGGAAATTTTACTAGGCTATATAAAACGCTTAAGAAAAAACGTTTTTTTTATCCTGGTAGAAAAGATACTATTAAAGCGTGTATTTATGTTAAACATTTAATTAAAACCTCTTTAAGACTTATTGAGAAAAAAGATAGTGGGGTTGAAACATATAATTTTACTTACCATCCTGCCCCTTCAATTGAACAAATAGTATCAGAGGTGTCAAAGGTGTCAAACTTAAGTTATAAGCCTATTTTGGTTAATGGGAGGTTATTAATGGCAGTTGCTTCGATTGCAAAAAAAATGGGTTTCTCAAGAATGGGAATACACCCAGAGAGGGTAAAGAAATTAATGATTTCAAATCATATTATCGGAGATAAACTAAACCCTCATCTTTCAAGTCAAAATTTTGATTTCAAAGCAGGATTAAAGGATTGGTATAAGGACTGTGGCGGTGAACTTTCCTAAGTTACGTATTAAAAAGGTAAACATTAATTGGGGGGGGGGTGAGAAATTTGAAACATATTAAAAGCAATGATTAAAGAATCATCGCTTTTAACGGATGACAAAAATGAGATGCCTACTTTATAAATAACAGTTGCTTGTAAGCCGTATCTTCTTGTATTACTTTTATAATATATACTCCTTTAGCCCACTGATGAGTGTCTAATTGAATATTGTTTTTATCAGTCTTTGTTTCATATAGTTTATCTCCTTTAACTGAGTGAATAGACACTCTCTTTATCGCCTTTCCTGAGTTCTGAAATCGAAACCGTATGTTTATTGTTTCAGAAGGAGTAACGGGATTTGGATAAATCACTATTTCTTGACTATAAGTCGATTCATCTATTTCAGTTCGTTGACTATCATCTTCACTAAAGTAATTTCTAAGGGCTGGAGAGCAACTAGAGCAACTCACAGGTGCCAAATAAGCTAAAACAGACGCCCCTTGGTTTAGCTGGGTTCCGAGTTTAAATGTGATTTTATCAGCTGCTCGATAAATAGCACTTGTGCTAATGGTTTGATTAGAAGTTTTCATCTAATGCCTTAAATTCTTTTATGGAAAGATTCAATATTGATAAAAATATTGAAGTTTTGGAAAAGGTTTATTTGGAAGGAATTAATAAATAGGTTAATTACTTTTAATTATTATTCTTTGAGAAATCCATTTTCCTTTTTTGAAACAACGCACAATATATCGACCCTTTTTGTACGAAGACATATCGAGCTCATTTTTTGTAGTTAAATTTGTCTTTTTAATAAGGACTTTCCCAGCATTATTTACTAATTCTAGTATTTCAATTTCATGTCCTTCAATAAAAAGTTTCCCATAAGTAGGATTCGGGTATAGTGTAATTAAATTAGACTTGTTGTCACCGATAGTTTTAATTTGTTTTTTATAGAATGATGTATAATCTTTTGATTGATCATTGTTAACCCTAGCTTGATTTCGAATCATAATAAGAGGAGATTCTTCATAACAAGGATCAGTAACATTACTACAATCATTATCTATACTTTTAGCTCTAAACTGATTATGACCCGAGAACCCTGGTTTTAATATGATTTTAGGTGCAATATAGTGAACACTTCCATTAGTTGAAAAAGAACCTGATGTAGAAACATCTACCAAAGCATAAGCTGACTGAGATGATGATCGTATAATACTATTAGGGGTTGGGAACGGAAGATTAAGATTGTCCGTTATTTGAATATTTTCTATTTTTAACATACTATTTTCTGTTTCATATATAATAGCTGGGAGTTGCTTATAAAAGCAATAATCACCATTTATGCTATCGACAATTACCTTTCCACCGTCTTTAATTATTAATTGATAATGACTCAAATTCTTAAAGCTAGCCTTTTTAATGTGTAATTCTCCAAAAACAGTAATTTGGTTATTATTGTTATTTCCACAAGTCCTGCAAAATTCAATTTCTCCATTTTCAATAAGTAATTTAGCATTTGGTTCAATAAGTAATTTAGTTTGAGGGAGCATCTTGAATGTTCCATTAATGCTCATTTTTACTCCGGATTTTAATACAATATTACTTTGAGCTATAAAATTGTGATTGATAAATGAACTGGAATTAATTACTATGTCATAATCAAATCCTGTATGAGTTTGTGCTAAATTCCCTTCCCATACACCTCTTCCAAAAGTACCAACTCGAAGCTTATTAGCACAATAGTTAATGCTTATTTCAGTTACTCTTACCGTAGGGAAATTCCCATAAGGTGCCCAAAGCCCATTGTTTCCTTCCCTAAAGTATACACCAAAATCAGTTGCTAAATAAATGATGTCTACACCGTTGACAAGTTGGTGAGTAATCCCATTAATAGGGATATTTTGTAATGTTTGGTTGTTATCATCATCATTAAGCCAAGTAGTACCTCCATCATTAGTAGTCCAAATTCCTGTTGCAGTACCAGGACCAGAGAATGTAACCCAAACCTTATCGGGGTTTGAAGGGTGTACTTTTAATCCAGTAATTGCAGGAAGGTCTTTTTCTTTAAATAATGAATTAAGTCCAGCTATTTCTATTGCACTCCTTAGGTTTTCGGTAATGTTTATAAAACAATCCTCATTATTAGGACAACTCTTTGGAGTTCTTTTATATAATAGGGTGTAGAAATCATCTATGTTTCTGTGCCAATTGACTGAATTGTGAGCAAATTTACACTGAGTAGAGGCATATATAGTACTAGGATGAGTAAAACATTGTGTAACTTTTCGAAACGATAAAAAGTCCCCGTGATCTTCTGGGTGGTCTACGATAGACATATCCTTTGTATTATATTCTCCCGCATTTTCATCCCCTCCCGTGGAATTATATTCATAACCTACTATTTCATGTGAAACTCCCCAAATCATTCGGCTTGTAACAGGGTCTAGAATCATAGGCGCACCAATATTTAACGGGAAAGGAAACTCTTTCCCATCTCCACTTGGGGAGTAAACAAACTCTTTTTGTGAATTTACTTTCCCAATGAACCAACGATTGACAGCATTAATTTTAGCTTGATAACCATCTCCTCCTCTAATATTGTATTTCCAATCGGTGCCCATCTCTTTGTGGAATACGTCCGTTCCAGTATCTTGATTACCTATACCTATAAAGTCATCTGATGAAATATCATCACCCATGGCCCAGATGGTTTTAACAGATAAACCATGTTCTTTAAGGGTAATCCGTTCATCGTTAATTGGGAAAGTGGTTGGATCATTAATTACTGAAATTCCTCCGTCCGTAGTTACCCATAATCGAGGGGTATTGGTGTTTGGTTCAAACTGGAAACTCACTATGTCTGGATGCATTTTGAAGGTACGATAAGCCCTATAAGAAAAATTGCCCAAGATCTTGTTATCTGCATCTGATGATAAATCAAGTAATGGTTGAATATTTATATTTCCCACCAACATAGTAAATCCTATATACATTATATTACCATTTATTGGGGAAACAACCATAGGTACTCGGTTAGGTCTTTTGGCATAACTAGCACCCGTCTCATTATCTAAAAAGATAAAATGCCATTCTCCGTTATTATATATTATGTCATAAACCTCATATTGAGACTTTTTAGGATTTTGAAGATTATCTCGCCAAACAACAGCATGCGCATATACTCTGTTAGCTTTATCTGGCGATACTGTTATGTTGATTCTACTTACAGTGACCCCGCGTTCTTCGATCAAGTTTTTTAGCCCCATTGATGACCAGGTAGACCCTCCATCTGTTGATTTATAAACATCAGTAGCACTAGCATACATGATTTTTTGAGATAAGGGTATATTTTCTTCTAATGGCTTAAAATTTATCCCCATCCACTCTTCTTCATTGCCACTAAAAAGTTTTACCCAAGTAGGTGGTGAAATACTTGTAGCATTGTGCGTATGAAAAATTCCTTCACTTGTAACTGTATAAAGATGGGTAGAATCACTTGGGTCAAAAATAATTTTTCTAATGACAGCCGGATTATTAAATAATGTTAATAAATTCCCAGTAGCATTATTCCAATGATCTCCTCCTGTATCACTCCAAAAAACTCCTTTTGTATATATAATCCCTGTCTTCCAAGAGTTTGTTTCCCAGAGAAGATTGTTAACATTTTCTCTTGTACCTGTTGCTAGAAAAATCGCTTCTGGTGCATTTGGATGAATAGCTATTGTAGAAATAGCTGAACTAGGGAGGTTGAATTCAGAAGAGGTAGGTAGCCAATTATTCCCACCATCAATACTTTTCCATAGACCTCCCATCCAACTAGCTGCATATATGGTTTCGTTACCATTTAGTCCATAGTTAGGATGAAAAACGATTTGTTCCATTCGTCCATTATTTGAGTTTGAACTTTTTGCAAACGGTCCTAAATTTTTCCATTCTCGATCTATTTGTGCCAACGATATTTGGTAAAAAAACAATAGTGCAATTCCACAAAAACGAATTATATTTCTCATAATGATAAACTTAAATGAATTATTTGTTTTTTAACTCTGTTTTTAGCAAATCAATCTCTTTTTTCATCTCAATAAGGTGAAGAGTTAGTTCTTCAATCTTAATCATTTGAAGCCTTTGCATTTCTCCTATTTCTAAACCTTTTTCTTTAATGTTTTGGGCGTTAGGTATCCCAGGTAAATGTTGATTTTGATTGATATAATGCTCTATTTGCCTTAGTGGCATAAGTGAATAATTTTTATTAAAAACAAAATCTCCCCAATTTTGAGAAAGCTCTACTTTTAGTTCTTCACAAGCTATTTTTCCTTTTACAGCAAGCTTATAATTAACGTCTGAAGGTAATGTTCTAGCAGAACCAATCGCTACTCTTCCTGATACAGCTAGAGATGGCCTAGCAGTATTACTAATTGCGTGAATAATTACTCCATCTTCAAAATCCCCATTATAATTCATGATTAAACGATCTGTATTAGGCTCCCAGTCATGAACTAATGCTAATTGATTTGTCTTTTGTCCTATAAATCTATTGGGGTTTTTAATAATTAAGTCCCCTTCAATGATTAAGTCTTGAGAAAATCTTCCAGCTCCCATTACAGTTAATTTTTCAGTAGGATTATCTGTCCCAATTCCTAGTTTACTGTCAAAATACCACGCTCTATTAGTGTTGTGAAACCCAAATTCATACCCCCAGTCCCACCCAGTATTACTAGGGTCTCTAGGACTTAAATAACTTCGTTCTCCCCATACTTGCCCCCAACGTAATCGATTTTCACCAGCTAAAAAAGAAAATTCACCGTTGACGGTAAGCTTTGCTTCTGGATTATCTGTCCCAATTCCTAACCTACTATCAATATACCATGCCCTGTTGCCGTAATGATAGCCAAATCCTTGATTCCAATCCCAACCATCGTTAGCCGTATTTCTTGGGACTAGGTAGTTTTTTTGATTCGAAAGAGGGCTTGTAGACAAAGATGATCTCCAAAGTAGCCTTGCCTGATCATGTAAGACCTCAAGATTTCCTTGAGCGATTATATCATTTTGTACAGTAAGTTTACCATTAACTATTTCATCTTGTGCTGATACCAAGCCAATTGTAGTACAGCTTAGTAATATTAACATTGTTTTTTTCATAACAGGTGTTTTTTGATATAAAATATTTCTCTAAGCTATTAATTCTTACGACAAAAAAAAAATAAACAGCCAAAAATAATAGCTTAACAACGTTGTTATGCAGACGTATTGTCTCTTTAAATCGTTTAATATATTAACCCGACGGGTACGAAACGATATTCACTTTCATATAAACAGCTTATTACCAGTTGTTTGCAAAACAATTAAATAACGTTATATATTCATCGGGTTAATAACTGAAAAATCATCAAACGATGGTGTTTAAACTCATTATAGATAATTTAATATTATATAGTTGTTAACTATCGGTGTTAGGTTAAAATGTGTACTTTTGTTTCAGCATTTAAAATACTAAATGAGTTTAGAGAAAACGAGTGATAAATTATTTTACATTAATTTGATATATTTATTTATATCAAAAATGGTTAACTATATCCTGCCCTTTTTTATTTTAATCTATTTAATTTCTACAATAGGTATTGAGAATTATGGTAAATTATCCTTTTCACAGGCAACTGTCTACTATTTTCAATTATTATGTGAGTTTGGATTTGCATTCTCTGGTACAAAGCAAATTGTAGACTACAGTAATGATTTAAAGAAAAAATCAGAAATTATTAGCTCTATCTATACTGCTACAAGCTACTTGATAGGGCTTAGTAGTGTCTTATTATTAGTTCTTATACTTTTTGTAGAGACGTTTCAAAATAACCAATTGGAGATTCTTTTTTTCTTTATCGGGTCGATTTTTTTTATACTTACCCCTCTATGGTATTACCAAGGTGTTCAGCGAGTCAAACAGATTACTGCCGTTAATGTACTTTCTAAGTTTCTTTTAGCGATTGGTGTTGTCTTTTTAGTCACAATTAAAAGTGATTATTTGTATTACCCTATCACATATGCTTTCTGTAATTTTATACCCTTTTGCTATGCAAATTACATCATGCTAAAAAAAGATAAAATCACCCTTTCATTGGCACCTCTTAAGAGTATTGTGAAACAAATGAAGTACAGTAAAGATTTTTTTGTAGGCACATTAGCTTCAGGTGCATTTTATTCAAACATAACATTATTATTAGGTTTTTTTACAAGCGACACTATTGTTGGGGTCTACAGTGCTGCCGAGAAATTAATTAGAGCATTAGCTACTATAAGTAGTCCTATTGCCCAGGCATTGTTTCCTAATGTAAGCGAGAAATCAAAAATTAATATTGCCAAAGCCACCAACTTTTCTTTTAGGGTAGGATTTGTATCTTCTTTAGTTGTAGGTATCTTATCCTTACTTTCATTTTTTCTAGTTCCAATCCTTGTCGATAGAATTCCTTTCTTAGGTAGGCAGTTTGGTGACTCTATGATGATTTTTAGACTAATGTGTTTATTCCCTGCCGTTGATACGTTCATGCATACCTTTTGTTCTCAACAGTTGATTACTTTTAATATGAAAAAATGGTATAGTTTTAGTTATATTGTAGGGCTTTGTTTTAATGCCCTTATTGGGGTAATTTTAATTAAGGAATTTCAATTAACGGGTGCAGGTCTTGTGTTATTCTTAACTGAATTATTGATGTGCATAATCATGATGTTTTTTATCCTAAAAAGAATGAAAAAATTAAAAATAAATTTTAAACTAAAATCATGAATATCTTATTTATTTGTGATGAATACCCACCTCAACAAAATGGGGGTATTGGAACCTTTGTGCAACTACTAGCAGAGAAGTTAGCCACAAAAGGACACAAGGTCATAGTTTATGGCTTGACTGATATAAATGAAGGTGTACAACAAGCTGTCACGATAGCAGGCAATGTTACTATTATACGAAATTATTATAGCGTAAAAGTACCAGATAGTATCTCAAGTGGTTTTGTTAGAAGAATTTTGTTACGGGTATTTGCATTTTTTAGCTTATTTTTTTGGAAAAAAAAATATCATGATAAAATTAACTCGTTAATTCAAAAACATAATATTGATATTTTAGAAACACCTGATTGGGACTCTAAAGTGATTAAAAATCCTTTCTTTGATTTTCTTCCCAGTAAAGTCACTTGTCCCGTAATTGTCCGACTTCATGGCTCACATTCTTTTTTTCAATCTGAAAAAAAAGCAACAATAAACAAATTAATTTTTAAGAAAGAAAAAGGATTGTACCAAAGCTCAGATGGAACTATTAACATTAGTCGTTATGCTCAAAAGGTGTACAATAACTGTTACCCAAATATATTTAATGACACAATAGTTATCCCTAATGGGGTTTCTAAAGCAGAACTAATCAATAAAAGAAAAGTAAAAGAATCGTATGACTTTGTTTTTTTTGGAACGTTAACAAAGAAAAAGGGAATTTTTTCTTTAGCCAAAGCATGGAATATTGTTTGTGAGGTTGATGATCATCATCAACTCCATATTTATGGAAAAGGAGACAAAAAAAAGGTTCAACAATTACTATCGAAAAGAGCCTTAGAGCAAACCATATTTCATGGACACGTTAATAGAGCTACATTGTTAAGCCATTTACAAACTTATGATATAGCCGTGTTGCCCTCATATTCTGAGACCTTTGGTTTAGCGGCGATAGAGGCAATGAACGCAGGATTAGCCACTATCTTTACTGAATGGACTACTGGACCAGAAATCATTTCTCATAATGTAGATGGATTGTTGGTAGATCCATCATCGGGAGATGATATTGCTGAAAAAATAACATTTCTACTTAACCATCCAAAAGATTGTCTAGCTTTAGCTGAAAAAGGAAAAGAAAAAGTGAAGCTATTCACAGCAGAGAATACAGCTGATCAAACTATTGATTTCTTTCAAACGATAATAAAAAAATATAGCCTTGAGTAAAACCATCCACACCATTTTTCTTTTAGTAATTATAACCTTGCCTTTCACGGATTTTGCAGGGATAAAGGCTTTGGGAGAACATAAACAAGATTTAGCGGCACATATCTTACTCGTTGGAGTTGGGGTTTATTATTTAATGTTATTTCTTAAAAAGAAAATCACTCCTATTAATAGCATTATCTATCAGCTATATGTATTGTTTTTCGTTTGGTGTATTTTTGCTTATTTCTTCAATTATACATCAATATCTACATCTCTGTTTAAAGGGAGGGCAGGTAATCGCCAATTCATTAATCAGATGATTATTTATGGGATGTCGATTTTCGGATTTGTGCCTTTTTTTCATTATGTGATCGGGAGGTATAGTTCGTGGGAAATCATTAGGTTAATGCGTAAGTATATGTATTATGTGCTTTTCTTCGTATTTTTTGTTGTGATGCTAGAGATATTAATTGGTTGGTATCAGGTGTCTTTTTTAAAACCCCTGTATGACTTTATTCATACGGCTATTATGCGAGAAAGCGGGTCAGAGCCTTCATGGAGTGCTAACCGAGTCACTGGAGTTACTTACGAACCGCCCTATCTAGCTATGTATTTGATGGTTGTTTTACCCTTTATGTTGACTTATATCTACGATAATCGTAAAAAACTATTTACGGTTGCTTTGGTTTTTATTTTGGTGTTTTTGAGCGGGTCTAGAACAGCCTTAATTGTATGTATTATACAGCTATTTATTTTTATAGTTTTGCTCATGCGTTATGTATATACCGTAGGTCAAAATGTTAAATTCTTAGAAAAAATAGTGATTGCGTCTATTGTCATTTTACCAATTATAGGTGGGGTAGTTATCGAAAAAATAGGGGGAACAATTAGTTCTCTTAAATTAGAAAAAAAGTATAGAGAGAACAGTTTGAATGTTTCAAATATAACAAGAATGGCTACACAACTTACTGCTATTGAAATATTCAAAGAACATCCAGTAACAGGAGTAGGGCTTGGGCAACAGGGCTTCTATTACGTCAAGAATTATCCCGACTGGGCAGTGAAGCTGAGTTATGAACTCAGAGATCAATACATGAATCCTACAAATCCAATTTGGCCACCAGGTTACTCTTTATATACCCGCCTATTATGTGAGACGGGCATTATTGGATTTTTCTTGTTTATAGGTACTTCGCTATTGATGGGCTATATCGGATTAAGACGATTGAGACAAGGACAAGAGCCTATTGTACTAGTGATGTTATTGAGTTTATTAGCAGGTCAATTACTAAACTCCATACAATTTGATTCCTTAAGGAGCATTCCTTTCTGGTTATTAGTTTCATTTATGATTGTTGTAATAAATAAAAAACAAAGAAGTGAAAAATAGTATAATTTTATTAATCCCTCACTACAATGACCCAAAAGGTTTATATAAAAGTTTAGCATCAATAGAAGGTTCAGAAAGCCTTGATGTGATTATCGTGGATGATGGTAGTATAAAAAAACCTAATGAGGAAAAATGCAACGATGCCTATAAGGCTAATGGAGAAATATATTTCATATATTTAGAAGAAAACCAAGGAATTGAGATTGCGATGAATACAGGGATTGATTATGCGAAAAACAGTTATAAATATATAGCTCGATTAGATTGTGCTGATATTATCAAGGGGAATCGTTTTCAGAAGCAATATGATTTCTTAGAAGCTCACCCAGATATCTTGATTGTGGGAAGTCATTCCAATTATGTAGATATGAAAGGGGAGGTTTCTTTTACTCAACGTAATCCTTTATTACCAAAAGAGATTCAAAAAAAATTATATTTTAATTCTACTTTTGTACATCCTACTATTATGTTTAGCACTAAAATCCTTGATTATATAGACGGATACCCCACTACTTATCCATCAGCAGAGGATTATGCCTTGTATATGGATCTTAATAGCAAAGGAGTAAAAATGGCTAATTTGGATGAAATATTATTAGATACAGAAAATAATCCAGATGGAATAAGTTTATCAAGAAGAAAAGACCAATTGAAATCTCGTCTTAGGTTAATTTGGAAATATTTCTACTTTGGTTATTACCCTATTATGGGTTTGATTCGTAATTCACTTATTTACATAACGCCTTACTCGTTACTATTGCAAGTGAAAAGATTAGTAAAAAGATAAAATTAAGAATGCTAGTTTTATCAGTGCAATAAAGTTTTTTTGTACAAAAGTAAATCAGAATTAAATTCCTCAAACGGTTATTTCTTAGTGATTTTATACGTTTTATGTTTAGTCCCGATATTAATATCTATTAAGTATAAGCCACTATTAAGGGTCGTGAGAGGTTCAACTATCTTGTTATTTCCTTTAGTAAGGTTATACGTTTTTTTGTTCAAAAGTTTGCCTAATAAGGTATAAGTTTTTACAATTGCTATTTGATTAGAAGGGCTATACACATCAAATGATATAAGGTTATTTGTAGGGTTTGGGTAAGGGGTTTCTATTTTAAAGTCATTATTAAGTATAATACATTGAGAATTATTCTTACTTATTTTGTCTTCTAGGTATGTGGGGTCAATACTTATACAAATATAATTAAGCGTTTGCACTTGATTAGCCAAAATTCCCAAAGGAAGAAGGTAAACAGTACTTTGATTAGGTTTTATGATTGCTTGTATTTGAGATTTAAAAATAATCTCATTACCTAAGTCGATATTGAATACAGGGTTAGTGATATTTATAGGACTGTTATTAGTCAGTGATAGGGTAATGTATTTTTCAGTAAGAGAGTCTTTAATGCCAATCCCGTCAATTGACAAGTCAATAGAAAAGTCGCCTACAAACACATTTTTAGAAACAGTGTCGGTACATAGCTTAGCATTGCTAATAATATGTGTGAGCGAATAAATCCCATTTTGGGAATATACAGGATTATAATTAGATGTAGATGATGTGTTCCCCAATCCGTCTAACCAAGTATGTGTACCAGTAGCTAAGGCAGGAGTCGCTAAAACTGCAAGAGGAGCTTTACCTATATTATTATTGAGGATGAATAAAGCATTAGGGCTTTCTAATACATCTACATTGGTTGAAACACTATTCTTACACCCATTTTGGGTAGTAATGTCTAAGATGAATTTTTGATTGCCTAATTGATTAAATTTCACTTTTACTGTATCTCCTTCTACAAATCCAATTGATTCAAAAAACCATTTTGTTGTTGCAATAGGATCAGTCGTACTGACACTTGTTTGGTAAAATAAAACCGAGTCATTTTTACATACTTTTGAGTTTGAAAAAGTAGGTGTAGGTAATGGTGATATCTGAATTATAGTGGAATCATAAGCCTTACAACCAGTAGAAGATATTAATGACAAATAAACTGTTTTTGATCCTACTTGCTCAAATAAATTTTTGAATGTATTAGCAGAAGAAGTAATTCCACTCCCTTTTACAGACCACTCTCGGTCAGTAATTTGGGAGATATCGGTAGATAAATCGTTAAAGGTAGTAGACTTCCCAAAACAGTCTTCTATTGTTTCGATTGTGATTTGAGGAGATTGAGTGGTTACTATTGCTTTTGTAAGAGAATCAGTACAGCCTTTATCACTTTTGGCTATCAGTTTTATAAAATGGGGTTGAATATCTTCAATATAAATATTAGGGTTTTGGTTAGAAGAAATCAAATTATTGTCCAACAGCCACTTGTAGCTATTAATTGTATCAAATGTAATATTGCTACGATCATAAAACTCTGTACTATCTTTAGAACAGCTAATCCCATTATCAAAATCTACAACAGGCAGCGGACGAACAGTAAAGTTAGTGTCAAAATAATTGTTGCAACCTGCTTGATTGGATACCGCTAACGAAATCAAGAACGTTTGAGCAGTATCATATAACACAGTAGGGTTTTCTAACAAACTTGTTTGCCCATCCCCAAAATTCCAAAGTGTTTGTGTAATGTTATTACCAACAGTGGAATTGTTGAATTTAACGCTGTCTGACAAACAATTTTCGGTGGCTTCAAAATGGACTATTGGTCCTGGGATGATAGTCACGGTTTGAGAAACTGAGTCTTTACAGCCGGGTATTTCAGCTTTAAGTTTAATCTTAAGTGTTCCGTTAGCAGGAAATGAAGTTTTAAAATCCTTAAGCGTATCTACCTTGATATTGTCAATTGACCAATTCCATTTTACTGTGTTTCCAGTTTCCCCAGTACTTGTATTAGTGAAAATGATATCGTTATTAGTGCAAAGTAATGAAGGAAAAGTAAAGTCAGTAACAGGGTCGTTATAGATAGACACCGTATCTTTAAATGTATTTTTACAGCCGTCGGTATCTTCAACTATAATACTTACTGGATAATCACCCACGCTTGCATATTGATGCAGAGGGTCAACTACGCCAGCTGTTCCTCCATCTCCAAAATCCCAAGTGTAAGTAGTAATAGGCTTGTTGCTTAAAGTAGTGAAGCTTGTTGGTATACTCAAACAATTTTCATTTTCGGTGAAGAAGATGATAGGTACAGAGTCATTTGTTACAACAACACCCTGCCTAACAAGTTTAGTTTCTCCGTTTTCTATGATAGAGTATGATACTGATTTATTTCCTGATATTACATATTTACCATCAGAATATCCACAAGTAGTATCTTCAAGAATAATTGTTTCGTATTTATTTTTGTCGATTGTTTTTATCCTCCACTGGTTACCAAGCCGAATAACTCCTAAGCCTAAAACTAAATTATTCCCTTGACTAAGAATACGAATATTTCCTGCAGTAATTACCCCCATATTCATTGAGAATTCTGTTTGGTAAACTCCTTTTTGACCAGCATAAATCGTTTGAAACCCACTAGCATTTACTTTTACTATTTCATGTCTCCACAGATTAGTTTCTATTCCTAGGCTTAGAGTTTCTTTAAATATAGAAGTAAGTGATAAGTTTGCATTCAAGTTTTCCATCTTTACTATAGTGTGTTCTTTATTAAGCCCAATAATAGATGCGTAGACAGTATCACACTGTGTAAATAAATCAATATCAATTGGAGATACAACGGATGAGGGAATAGGAATTGATTTCAATAATTCAAAATCTGAAGTTTCATCTAAAGTAACTCCTACTTTATAAAAAAACAATCTAGTATCTAGATAGGTTGATACCATATACCATACATTTTGAACGTTAATAAAATCAATAGATGAAAACTTCTGTTCATTTGTTGAAACAACATCAATACTAAGCACTTTAAAATCAACACTTAATTTACACCTTAACACTTGCTTTTTCTTTGCTTCGATAACAAAAAGATACCATACGCCATCAATGTCCTTTACCATCTTAATATTAGAAGGTCCTTCTATCGGAATATTAAGCGTATCTATATGATCAATAACATCCAACCCTTCAAGATGATGAATACATATAACTTTGTTGTGATTAAAATCAGATAAAAAACCAATTAGCTTACCATTATTTACAATATAGCTAGCGTCAAACACAGCACTAATATTTGAAAACCCCAAAACATTTCCTACACGAACACTTCCATTTATCGCATCATCACAATAGTTAATATCAGAAGCATCTTCAACCTCAAACTTTTCAAACTTACACCGCTGAACTGGGCTAGCAATTGAATCTGCACATTGAGCATCAACCCAAAAAGAAACAACAATAAATAAAACTGTGCTAACCCAACGTAAGACTCTCATAAACTTCTGCATATTTAATAATACCTTTTTCTAACGAATAGTAAACCTGAGCCTCTTTTCTATAATCAATATCTTTTTGCAACAAAGCATCTATCTCTGCAATCACCTCTTGGTAGTTACTACTATTAAAGCCCTTAACCAAAAGTCCCGATTTACTTTCTTTTATAATTAAATCCGTATCCCCTACCCCAGTATTCGTAATTACAGGTATTTGCATTGCCATTAGTTCACCTTGCTTAGTAGGTGATGATGCTTTTTTTGAAAATAATGGTTTTATGAAGAAAATACTAACATCACTCAAACTAATTAAAGTAGGCACATCTTGCCGACTCCCTTTTATTACCTTTATATCTGATAAATCAATTCTTTTTGCAGATGCACTTGCTTCAATTACATCTTTGGGGTCATTGCTGATAAATAAAAATATAGCTTTTGGGTATTCCTTTTTTAATTCTACAAAAAAATCAAGCATCTCCTCTAGCATATACCAAGTGCCGATAGATCCTAGATAAGTCATTACAAAATCACCTTGTTGAATCCCTAATTGGGTTTTAAATTGAGCTTGCAATGATAAATCAACTGCTTGGATAGAGAAATGAGATAAATCAGCACAGCAAGGAATCACCTGAATAGGGATAGGATTATTTTTGATTTTTTCCCAAGAATGAATCTCTATTTTTGCATTTTCGGTAAGAGAAACCACATAGTCTGCCTGTGATAAAAATTGTATTTCTTTTTGTTTAAAGAATTTATAAATTTTCTTAAAAAGAATATTCTGAACATTCCATAAACCACCTTCTACTCGTTCATCTGCCCAAAAACCACGCATGTCAAAAATAAACTTTAACCCATATTTTTGTTTTAAACCCAAAGCTACCAAAGAGGCAATATAACTACGGGCATGAACGAGTTTAAAATTCTTTTGTTTGTGGAGTTTAATGGCTAAAAGTTTTAACTGAACAATGTCCCAAAAGGTAGAGAGTGCTGGTGGGGACTTGTGATAAAAAATAGGACGCCAATCAATCTTATTACTTTCGCAAATAGCCTGAATAGTAGCTTTGTTTTTTTGATAGACCTTAGGTTTTTCACAACTAATTAATGTAATGCAGTAGCCCTTTTTTGATAAACCAATTAAATAGGGCAATATTTGAGACTGACCAAGTGGGTCAGTCATACCGTCATAAGATATGTATAATGTAGATACTACCATCAATTTGCTAAAATACATTATTCATTGCTATATTTCAAGTATAATAATGATTTGCGTGAGGAATAGCAACGCTACATTCAACTCATAAATGCAACTTCTAAGTTAAACAATAGTTGATTCATTACAAAGGTAGGGTTTTCAAACCCAAACCTCTTTCTAGGTCGGTTATTTATTTTCAGTTGTACTTCAGCCACTCTTTGTTCTGTAATTTGACTGAAATCAGATCCTTTAGCGAAATATTGTCGGACAAGTCCATTTAAATTTTCATTAGATCCTCGTTCCCAGGAGTGATATGGTCTAGCGAAGTAGTAATAGATTTTGCGACTTCTTGGTGACCCGCAAATTCCTTTCCATTGTCAGCAGTGATTGTGTACAGGTATGGCTTCCAGTCTTCTAAAAGATTGTAACAACGTGCGCCTCTTTGGATTTTACTTTAGTCATTTTCAGCATACCAGATGCCCTGTCGTTTATTGTCAAAATAGCCTGATTGTGACCTTTTCCGATGATTAAATCAACTTCCAAATCACTCTCGTTTGTCAACAACATCAGGACGTTTTTCTATGCTGACACGATTCTTGATAATCCCCCGAGAATCTTTGCTTGCTCCTCTTTTTCGGTACCTTTTCCCTTGATTCCTCAGGTGTAAATAGAGTCCCCCGCCATTCTTCTTATCCTCCCAGATGTGTTGGTGAATTGTCTCTATTGACACAATTTTCTTACCTTGTTTCTTAAAAAAACCAATCACTTGCTCTGGACTGTAGTCTTCTTTAATTAGTTCGTTTACACGATTCTGCATATCCTCTGTAAATCGAATATTCTTTGTCTTGACTTTTTTTCGCTCTGTACATTTCCATTGAGCTAAATCAGGGCAATAACGTTTATTCTTACGATTAGAATTACGCTTTATCTCTCTACTAACAACAGATTTGTCTTTCCCTATAATTTCTGCTATTTCACATTGTTTGTGATTTTTGTTAAGCATACACGAAATTGTGTATCTTTGGGATTGGGTAATATGTGACATATAACTTCTCTTTTTGCGATTTGAAGTGGTAAAATAACTAATCCAGTAAAACTAAAGGAGAGTACTCTCCTTTAGTTTTATAAAATAGATGACCACTAAATCTAAAAGTTGCATTTACTACTTGAATACAAGAAACCAAGAAAAAAACTAAAGCTCTAAGTGAAAATAAAAACAGTTTACCTTGAAAATAAAGTGTTTTCATTATAATGTTATAACATATTTATACACATGGAAATTTTAATTGTATTAGGTGCATTTCAAGCAATTTTTTTCATTGTTTTAGTTCTTTCCAAAAAGAGAAAAACTATCTCTGACAAAATACTTATATTTTGGCTTTCAATCTTTGCTATTCACTTAGCTTTTGTTTATTATTCTTTCCTGTCTGGGCATGTTTTTTACATAAAATATGGATATCTCCCCTCAGGCATATTAGTTGTGTATTATTCAATAATGTACGTTTATGCTGAATCATTAATCTCTAAAAAGAATATTTTTAAAGCTAAGTGGATTCTTCACCTTTTCCCTACGGTTATTATTTATATCAGTATTATTCCTTTAGCACAACTTTCATATGAAGAAAAAGCTAATTTAGTTACTCATTTTACGGCAGATCTTTATCAAAATTTCGTTTTTGGAATAGCTATATTATTTATAACAATATACTTATTAGCTACATTAAGACTGTTAAAAAAGCACAATACTTCTATTCAAAAAATATTTTCCTATGAAGAAGACATCAGCTTAAATTGGTTGAAAATATTAACTTTTCTTTTAGTTCTCTTATGGATTGTTATTTCTAGTCTTGTTACTTATGTTTACTATCTTGATTCAAAGACTTCCAATGTTATGCTTCCCGAAGATCATATGATACTTGATATACAAGGACAGTTTGCTTTTGTGGCTTTTATCTTTTTATTAGGCTTTTTTGGTATAAGACAACAAGTTATCTATTCTGTTTCTAATCGGATAAAAGAATACGCAACTACTGAAGATAAGGATATAGTTAATAGACCTTATAGAAAATCTGGACTAAAAAAAGAAGATTCTGCAATATATTTAAAAGAATTATTACTGTATATGGAGGAAGAGAAACCTTATATAAATGGAAAACTCTCCCTAATTGAAGTTGCTAAAAAGATGAATATTTCAAACAATCATCTTTCGCAAGTAATTAATGAAAATCTAAAGAAAAATTTCTTTGACTTTGTTAATGAGTATAGAATAAATTTAGTTAAACAGAAAATGGCTGAACCTTCAAATAAAAAATATACTTTGCTTTCGTTAGCATATGACTGTGGGTTTAATTCTAAAAGTAGTTTTAACTCTATATTTAAAAAACACACTAGTTTAACCCCAACTGAATATCTAAAAAATATTAACTGAAAATATCAACTATTTTTCCTGCCTATAAAAAACCATTTTTCACTCAATTTTATATGTTTACGTAAAAGGCTGAATATTATGAATCTGTAAGTGCTATCCGATAAGATTAGACTACAAATTTTCTTAAGCCTATACGCTTGGTCGCATAATCTTTTTTATATTTGTTTATTTGCATCTCAATAAAAATAAAGATGATGAAATTATATTTAAAAAAAAGTAAATTAAAACAAGTATTGGGTATAATAACCTTTGTATTTGCTTTCACAACAGTAAATGCTCAGTCAAACGACTCTCTATTTTACCGTCATTCATTTCAATTTAATACAGCAGGATTGGCTGTGGAGAGGTGGGGTATGGCTTATGAATTGCGAATGACACCCCGACACGCCTTTTTTGTTCAAGCAGGTGGTTCATTTCCTTCTATATCTAAAGAGAAAGAATATGGTTTTGGAATACATTATAAATATTATTTACATCCAGTAAAAGATGCTAAATTCCTTTGGTTATTTAAGTCATCCTATAGGAATACGTTTATAAATATAAATGCTAGATATATGAATTTAGATGGTATTCATAATGGTTCGGAAGCACTATATGAAGCGTTTTTTATTGGTGCAGGAGTTGGACGAACTTATGTTTGGAATTCAGGGTTTATTATAAGTTATTGGTTAGGTTATGGCCCTCCTATTAATGGAGAATATAAATGGAAAAGCACTGTGCCAGATGATGGAGATTCTTGGGCAAGGACATATAAATGGAGTTCTGGTTTGGATTTTGGTTTATCATTAGGGTACTCTTTTGGTGGACACAAAAAATGATATAAAACTGAATTATAATAAAAAAAACAGAGAACAAAGTATATACTTAATGCGGGTTTTGTGCTAAATTCAAAGCCAAGTGTTTTTAAATATACAAAATAAGACCGTTGCAAGGTGAGTAGTTTATTTTTCCAAAATTTTGTATCTTTATGCTATGCGAAAAACAAGTCACCAAAGCTTTGCAGATAGTATCTGCAACCCAAGAACGAGAAAAATAAAATCCACCTTTTTTAAACAGATGAATAGTTTACTTGATTGGGATTCTATTGATGTGATTATTA
>CAZEGV010000014.1:0-43238 GCA_964511645.1 uncultured Cytophagales bacterium | reverse complement strand
TTAAATTTGTCAAAAAATGACAAGTCTAATGAAAGTAACATTTGGAGAATATATTAGAGAGTTCAGAAATCTAAACGGATTGACTTTAACTCAACTTGCTGCAAAACTTGATTTGGATAGTGCTAATCTAAGTAAAATAGAAAATGGGAAACGAGATTTTGACGAAAAACGACTTTTAAAATTAGCAAGAGTATTCAAGTTGAATATTAAAGAACTAAAAAAGGAATTTGTAAGCGACCAAATAGCAAAACAAATTTACGAATGTGATTGCACAAAAGAAATGCTTGTTGTTGCTGGAGAAAAAGCAGAATACAGAAGACAATTAAATAATCATTATAAAAGAACAAAAGCCGTATGAAAATAGTATCATTTTTTTCAGGAGCAGGTGGTTTAGACCTTGGATTTCAAAAAGCAGGGTTTGATATTATTTGGGCAAATGAATATGACAAGGAAATTTGGGAAACCTACGCAAAAAACCATCCTAACACAATTCTTGATAAAAGAAGTATCGTCAATATTCCAGCAGATGAAGTTCCTGAATGTGACGGAATTATTGGCGGACCACCTTGTCAAAGTTGGAGTGAAGCAAAACATCGGATATAAAAAGAGAAAAATAATTACAATGGTCTTGAGTTATCAAGAGTGAAGGAATTTAACGAGTATTAAACTCATAGAAAGAGTCCTAAAAGTTGTACTTAGACGCATATTACAATCAAAATGGTATTGCTAAATTGAAATTAAAGTGTTTGTAGACGGTTTACGCACTCAGCAATATTCTTTGCTCTATTTATCTCGCTAGCTAAAGCAATGCCATACACGCCAACAATTATTAACCCCTGTATATCAGTGATTTGTATTCCTCCAATAGCTATAATTGGAAGATGGTTTTGGGAAAGAGCTGATATAATCTCTTTATAACCATCCAACCCTAAAACTGGACTCAATACTTTTTTAGTATCTGTAAACTTAAACGGTCCCAAACCTATATAATCAATTTCCTCTTGATGATAAAAAAGTACATCTTCCAAAGTATTACAAGTACGCCCAATGATAATATCACTCCCCAATAGGTTTCTAGCTATTTTGGTGCTTACATCTTTTTTACCGAGATGTACACCATCCGCTTGCACAGCTTTAGCTACTTCTATATTGTCATTGATAATCAATTTGGCATTATAAAATTGAGTAATGTTTTTAGCCTCTTTAGCAAAATTAATATATTTTTCTGTACTAATATCCTTAAGTCTCAACTGTGACCAGTCCCCACCTCCTTGGCATACTTGCTCAATTTGCTCTAGAGGACTAACACTTAAATCACTTTGCGTGATATGATGAAATCGGCTAATGTTTTTCATAAAAAATGGTAGCCCAATGCTGTATCATTACTTTTAATCACAGACAAGGTATATGATTTAGCATTTTCACAAGCTTTCACAATATCGTGGTACTTAGCCAGCTCAGCAGTAATCAGGCTAGATAAAATACAGCCTGTTCCGTGTTTTTCAGTCAGCTCTTCTTTTGGGTCAGAAAAACTAAACTCTTCCGCATCCAGATACAAAATATCTGTACTCACAGCACTATCGCTATGCCCACCTTTAATCAAGACATTACACAAGGCACGATAATAATTCAGTTGATTCTCTTTACCAAAACACAATCGCTTAAACTCTGGAATATTTGGTGTAATTAAGTAACACCGATCAAGAATCTCAATTAGTAAATCTTCATCTAACTTAGGGTGAAACTCAAAACCAGCACTTGCCGATAAAATAGGGTCCCAAACAATTTTAATTTTGGGGCGATATTTCCTTAAAATAGTAATAATTTTATCTAACTGAGACAAATTTTTTATCAACCCAATTTTACAATAATTGATAGGATAAGTTTGTAACAACAACTCTAGTTGGGCAGTGATTTGTGTAAAAGGAATCCAATTAGGTTTCTCAAATACATTATCAGTCTGGACTGTATTAGCCGTGATTACTCCCAATCCATAAACTTGACTTTGCTCCATCGCTTTGATATCAGCAAGAATCCCAGCACCAGCACTCGGGTCAAACCCCGCAATAGACAAACAGTATGGTCTTCGTCTGGCCAATTAGTCTTGAAGAGAGCGTTGTCGCACAATTTCATAACTCACAATAGAAGTAGCTACAGATACATTAAGCGAAGATATTTCACCCAAAATTGGAATTTTTACCTCATCATCAGCTACTTTTCTTACCTCATTAGAAATCCCCGTTTCCTCAGAACCCATCACAATGGCAGTAGGGATTGTATAATCCAAATCATAGACCCCATTACTAGCTTTCTCCGTACAAGCAATAACCTGTAAGCCACTTTGTTGTAGATAATCAATTGCAGAGCGAAGACTATCTACTCTACACACGGGTAAAAAATTAAATGCTCCCACCGATGTTTTCATTGCATCTTCATTTACCTGAGCACTATTTTTGTTTGGAATAATAATAGCGTGAGCACCAGCACATTCGGCAGTACGAGCAATTGCACCAAAATTTCTGACATCTGTCACACCATCCAGTATTACGATAAAAGGATTTTCTCCTTTCTCAAAAATTCCTGCTACCACATTTTCGATAGGGGCATAATGAATTGGGCTCACAAAGCAAATTACACCTTGGTGAATTTTACGAGTAATTCGGCTCAACTTCTCATTAGGCACAAATGACAGCGGAATATCTCGCTCATGTGCTAGTTTAACAATTTCTTTAGAAGAGTCATTACGCAAAGTTTTAAGTACAAATATTTTTTCGATTGCCTTGCCTGACCGCAAAGTTTCTAATACTGTATGAATTCCGAATACAAATGATTTTTTATCTTGAGCCATACCACAAAAGTAATTAAACCTAAGAGGATTAAGAAGTTTATTTAAAAATAAGTATAATTTGGGCAATTCCCTCGGTGATGTTATTGCTACAAATAGCAAAGTATCATAATACCTCGGAATCGGGCTCTACACTATATCTTTTTTGAGTTTTTTGTTTTATTTTGATCGACTCAATACGACACAAAAAACTCAAAAAAGGATGCCGTTTCGATCCCTTTTGCACCCAACAGATGTCCAAAAATATTTTTTATCGGCTACACAGTTTGTTCCTAGGTATTGAGTCTATTATATTTGTTGGCAAAGCCTTGTGAAACAAGGTTATGGCATAGGGATAGCAGCGACATCCTTCCCGATTTTTTATCGGGAAGATACAGCGAATAGCCCGACCATTATGAGGCGTTCGGTCGAATAATGGGATGCCCCCAAACAAAAAAATATTATTTGTGAAAATCGTATACATTCATCAATATTTTAAAACTCCAGAGCAAGGTGGTGCGATTAGGTCGTATTATATTGCTAAGGGTTTGGTGGATGCTGGGCATGAGGTAGAGATAATCACGGCGCATAATTACAGTCGATATGTGTTTAAGCACGTAGATGGAATTAAAGTCCATTATTTGCCTGTGAGCTATAAAAATGATTATGGTTTTTTACGTAGAACAGTGGCATTTTATCGTTTTGTGAGTGCGGCTTATATGCGTGCAACCAAAATTAATGCGGTAGATTTGTATTATATTACTTCTACTCCGCTTACTGTTGCTCATATTGCTTTGAAAATCAAGAAACTAGGCTTCAAGTATGTGTTTGAGGTTCGGGATTTATGGCCTGAAGCTTTGGTCAAGCTAGGACTTATCAAGTGGGGATTTATCAAAAATTATTTATACAAACTAGAGCAAGATGCATACGATAATGCCGAAAAAATAATTGCATTATCTCCTGATATGAAACTATACATCAGTAATAAAGCAAATGGCACGCCAGTAGAGGTAGTGCCTAACTTTTCGGATTGTGAGTTTTTTGAACCTGACATCAAGCATCCTTTTATTGCTCGAAAATATAATTGCGAAAGTAAATTCACAGTGGCATATATCGGAGCTGTGGGTAAAGCAAATCATTTAGGTTATTTGTTGGCTGTTGCTAACTTGGCTCAAAAACAGAAGTTAAATATCCAGTTTTTGATTATGGGAGAAGGTAACGATTTAGGTGCTATCACTCAATCTGTAATAAAACAAGGGCTCAACAACACGACTATATTAGCTCCTGGAGATAAAGAAAAAGTCAAAGAAGTTTTGTCTATTACTGATGCCGTATACGTCTCTTACTTAAACGTGCCAGTGTTAGGCGCAGGAAGCCCTAATAAATTTTTTGATGCTTTGGCAGCAGGAAAACTTTGCATTGTAAATACTCAAGGGTGGCTCAAAACAACTGTAGAAAATGCTCATTGCGGATTTTATACCAATCCTGAAAATCCTGAAAATTTTATTAAGAAAATAAAACCATATACAACTGATAAACAAAAGTTAAAATCTATACAAGACAATGCCCGAATTTTAGCTGAACAACAGTTTAGTAGAACTGAAAACGTGAAAAAATTAATTGAGAGCTTAGAAAAAACTTGCTAAAAATAATTGTCCTTCAGTATCTATAAGTAAACTTTTCTCGCTTGACAAAGGGTAAATGTATTGAATAAAAACAGATGAATTAAACTCTTTTCTTTTTCCCCCTGATTGAATCAATACTTTGTTGTTTTGAATATAATACACTTTGCCTTTATATAAAGTAGCTGTTTTGTAAACTCCTTTCTCTTGGCTGACATATTGCCCATCATAATGGGTTAACCCATTATCTGAAATAAGAAAAACATGACCATTATCCCCTGTAAGAGTATGGTATTCTTCATTATGGTTAAGAGGCACACTTTTTAGCTCTTGTTTGTAAAAAGGATCGTACAGTACCAAGCGTTGAGCAATTTCATCATAAAGCCATATATTATTATGTGTACTTGGTAGAATTTGCATAAAGCTGTATTGCTCAACAGGGAATGGAATGCTATAATTTGTATTCAAGTACTGATCTAAATACAATAAATTTTGACTATCGTCAAGTACGACATATTGTAGAGCTTGACCCGAAGCTAGGTTAGCTTTGGCAACACTAATCCCAGATTGACCACTAATCCTAAACAACGAATCAAGTATATATAATGAGTCACCTTGAGAAAGTACAACATACTGCTTATTAAGGTGTGATTTTATTTGCTTTAGCTTTAGCGAACAGTCTATTTGGGACAAGACAAGACTATCTTGCCCAATTGCTAGAAAAGAAAAAAACAAGAGTACTCCTGAGCTGACTTTCTTAAGTCTCATTTTGATAATTCCATATCTTCAAAAACAAGGTGTTTCACTTCATCTTTTTTGTTTTTGTACTCTACTACAATTGCATCCTCTTTTGTGGTTTTTATAGGTGATTTAGAAGATCTAAAACCTCTAGGCGGTGCTGGACAAGTTAACGCAAGCTGTTTTTTTCTTTTATGAATTCTAAAATTTTGTGATTTCACTTCATAGCATACTTGATGGTACCATACTTTGGTACATTCTTTTATGTCTTTATGATTTCCTTTTAATATCAGTTTAAAGGTATAGTCTTTAGTTCCCTTGACCACTCCTTGAGAAGGAGAGGATATAGCAGAAATTATTTCTGGGGGTTTACACGAAAGTAAGAAACTGAACATGACACAGGTAATAATATATTTTTTCATAATCATAATCTATTTTTTTTATGGGAGTCCAAGTTAGTGCTTTATATTCAATATGGCACCTATAATCAGCGATTAATGTCATAATCTAAAAGCTATCATTTAATATTTACGGACAAAATGTCAGTACATAGACTCATTTGGTATTTGGCATATCTATTGTTACAATAGAATCAAAACTGAATATAAATATAATTAATATATAAAATGGGAAAAATAATAGGAATAGATTTGGGGACTACCAACTCTTGCGTTTCAGTAATGGAAGGTAATGAGCCTGTAGTAATTCAAAACGCAGAAGGAAGAAGAACAACTCCTTCTATTGTAGCTTTCTTAGAGAACGGAGAGAGAAAAGTAGGCGATCCTGCTAAGCGTCAGGCAATCACAAACCCAACTAAAACCATACAATCGATTAAAAGATTTATGGGGCAGAAATTTTCTGAGATCAAAGGAGATTTAGACAAGGTATCTTATACTGTTGAAGCTGGTTCAAATGACACTCCTCGTGTTAAAATCAACGACAGAACATATTCTCCTCAAGAAATTTCAGCAATGATTCTTCAAAAAATGAAGTCTACTGCTGAGGATTATTTAGGGCATGACGTAACAGAAGCTGTTATTACAGTACCTGCATACTTTAATGATGCAGAACGTCAAGCTACTAAAGAAGCAGGTCAAATTGCTGGGTTAGAAGTGAAGCGTATTATTAATGAGCCTACTGCTGCTGCACTAGCTTATGGCTTAGACAAAAAAGACAAAGATCAAGTTATTGCAGTATATGATTTAGGTGGTGGTACTTTTGATATTTCTATCTTAGAATTAGGAGACGGAGTATTTGAAGTAAAATCTACTAATGGAGATACTAGACTTGGTGGAGATGATTTTGACCAAGTAATTATTGACTGGTTAGCCGATGAGTTTAAAAAAGATGAAGGTCTTGACCTTAGAAAAGATCCTATGGCATTGCAACGTCTTAAAGAGGCTGCGGAAAAAGCTAAAATAGAGCTTTCTAGTTCAACTACGGCGGAAATCAATTTGCCATATATCATGCCTGTAGATGGTGTGCCTAAACACTTAGTAAAATCGTTAACGAGAGCTAATTTTGAGAAATTGGCTGATAGCTTAATTAAGCGTTCGATGGAACCATGTGCTAAAGCACTAAAAGATTCAGGTTTATCTAAATCAGAAATTGATGAGGTAATCTTAGTAGGTGGATCTACTCGTATTCCAAGAATTGTGGAAGAAGTAGAGAAATTCTTTGGTAAAAAACCTTCTAAAGGAGTAAATCCTGATGAAGTAGTAGCTATCGGAGCAGCAATACAAGGTGGTGTACTTACAGGAGAAGTAAAAGATGTACTTCTTTTGGATGTAACGCCATTGTCACTAGGAATCGAAACAATGGGTGGTGTAATGACTAAGTTAATTGAGTCTAACACAACTATCCCTACCAAAAAAGCAGAGACATTCTCTACTGCAGCAGATAATCAACCGTCAGTTGAGATTCATATCTTGCAAGGAGAGCGTCCAATGTCTAATGATAATAAAACAATTGGTAGATTTCACTTAGACAGCATACCACCAGCACAAAGAGGAGTGCCTCAAATCGAAGTAACTTTTGATATTGATGCTAATGGTATCCTAAGTGTATCTGCTAAAGACAAAGCAACTGGTAAAGAGCAAAATATCCGTATTGAAGCTTCGTCGGGTCTTACTGATGAAGAAATCGAAAAGATGAAACAAGAAGCAGAGGCTAATGCAGATGCGGATAAATTAGCAAAAGAAACTGCTGAAAAAATCAATGGTGCTGATACTCTTATCTTCTCTACAGAAAAACAACTAACAGAGTTTGGTGATAAAATTTCTGAAGGAAATAAATCCGCAATAGAAGAAGCACTAGCTAAATTGAAAGAAGCATACGAAAGTAAAGATATACCTGCTATTGACACGACAATGGAAGGTCTTAACACTGCTTGGCAAGCTGCTTCTCAAGAGATGGCTACTGCTCAGCAAGGTGGTGATGCAGGGCAAGCTGGACCAGAGGCAGGTGCTGCTGATGATAGTTCATCAGCTACTGAGGATGTAGAGTTTGAAGAAGTAAAATAACAACTTGATTCCTTAAATCGAATTTTAAGTATAAAAACCGATTCTCTTTAATAGGGAATCGGTTTTTTTATGTAATTTTTCTTCAAATTAAATCTGTATACTTTGTCTAAGCCATTACAGATAAGTTTTCTTCGGACTTGATTCTTCATATAAGATTTATTATTTTGAAGAATATTAATTAAAACAAATCAAATTATGGCTATTGTAAAAGTTATCGAAGTATTATCAAGTTCAACAAAAAGCTGGGAAGACGCTACGTCTAGAGCAATCTCAAAAGCAGGGAAAAGTGTTAAAAATATCCGTTCTGCTTATGTTCAAGATCAATCTGTAACAGTAAAGAACAACAAGGTGAAAGAATTTCGCGTTGCTCTAAAAGTAAGTTTTGAGATTTCTTAAAACTCTCCTCTTTAAAAAGAGAAAAGGTCTATATCAGTGATGATGTAGACCTTTTTTTATAAATATAATTTCATTGCCAAATCAAATATCTCATTAATTTTTTTAATCGGGATATCCTTTTCGGGATCAATCATTAATAATTTTACAAAAGTTCTATTACCTTGAATCAAGTCTGGGTGTTCTATTTGTACGCCTTTTCCAATTGCTATGTATGGGAATTGAGTTTTCTTATCAATCCATAAGTAACAAAATAAACGGTATTTCCACTGTGGCAAAAAATCACGGTTGTAATTACAAATGATAGACTTAAGAGCTACTAAACAACTTTTGACAGGCTCTTCTTGATAAGTAAAATCATCTATGTCTCTCATAAAATGAAGTTAAAACATACTACTTATACCATTTTAACTATAAGATAAGTCATTTATCCTGTTTGTTTTTACACTCTCTTCGTTAAAATAATTTACCGTAACCAGTTATGCTAAATCATTTTTCCTCGATATTGCAAAAAACAATTCAATCTAAATTAGACTCATATTATAGTTAAACTGGTATTAAGCTTGGCTTAGGGATAGAAACGGCATCCTTTTTTTGTATTTATGACTTTTGTGTTTCGACAAAATCATAAAAATAAAAAAAGATATAGTGGATAGCCCGACTCCCACGAGCTCGCCTTTTCGGCGAGTGGGGGAAGCTCCTCTTCTTATTTTTTCATATCAGTCAAGATATTCATCGCTTCAAGCACATATGGATCGCCCGCAATTACTTTAGACAATTGCTCCATACTAGCTAACTTGGTACTATCTGCACTGATGATTTCTTGATCGACAAGTGTAATTGAGGTTTTGATAAGGTGCTTGTTATCAAATAATTTTTCATACTTCTTACCACTTTCTTTTCTTTCTATTTGGCTTTTAGTGAACCGCTCTAAGTTTAATGACTCTTGAGTGCTTTCTCTTAGTCGTTTATAACGTTTTGCGTTTTCTTCTATTAGTTTAAAGGTGTTATTACCATCAATTCTTATTTCACTTGCCGAGATTACCGACGACTCATTATAGCGAGAATTCCATTTGGTATAATTACAGGCAGGTATTTCATCCCATTTGATAGAGTTATCGAGTTTTTTTTCTCCATAATCACCATACATGTATACATCTGGGATTACGATATGAGGCTCAACGCCCTTCCATTGTGTAGACCCACCGTTTACACGATAAAATTTATGTGTCGTAAGTTTTAGTGAGCCTAAAGGTTTGTGTGAAGATAACGCTTCAGGAACATAGTTATCTAGGTCTTGAAAGCCTTGTACTGTTCCTTTACCATAGCTAGATGGGCTTCCTAAGATGATTCCTCGGTTATAATCTTGAATGGCAGCAGCAAATATCTCAGATGCTGAGGCACTTTGTTCATTTACCATAACTACCAACTCACCATCAAATTGAATTTTAGGGTCATAATCTGAATAAACATAAGGTTTTCCGCTACGTGGTTTTATCTGCACGATGGGTCCTTTCGCAATAAATAAACCAACCATTTTAACAACATCTTGCAAAGAGCCTCCTCCATTATTCCGAAGGTCAAATACGATTCCATCTATATTGTCTCTTTTTAGTTTTTCTATTTCAATACCAACATCTTCAAAACATGAGCGACCACCTGTCCCCGTAAAATCCACGTAAAATTGAGGCAAATTGATGTACCCATACTTTTTACCCGTAAGGCTATCTTCCACAATAATTGATTTGGCATAAGTCTCTTCGAGTACTACTATGTCTCTAATAATTGGGATTATCATTTCGGATCCGTCTTGTTTGCGGACAGTTAGCCTTACTTCTGTGCCTTTAGACCCTCTTATAAGCCTTACAGCATCACTTAATCTCATATCTACAATGTCTACAGGGTCTTTGTCTCCCTGTCCTACTTTGAGGATAACATCTTCTGGTTCTAAATCTCCTTGTTTCCATGAGGCACTACCTGGTACTATTTTAGTTACTTTTATATAACCTTCTTTTTCTTGTAATGTTGCTCCAATTCCTTCTAATCTTCCTGAAATTGATATGTCAAAATCTTCTTTTTGCTTAGGCGGGAAAAATGATGTGTGTGGATCAAATACTGAAGTATGGGCATTGATGTAAGTTGAGAATCTTTCCTCTTTGGTCAGCTCTTGTAATCTTTTGAACCACTGATTATGAGTTTTTAGGGTTTTTTCTCTTGCTTCTTTTTCTAATACTGTAATTGGTTTTATCGTTACAGTATCACTTTTTTCTGTCGCTTTATTTTGGTTTGTTTGTTTGTGATAAATATATTCTACTACATCATTTTGAAGGTGTTTAAGCCACCTATTTTTTAATTCTTTGGTGTTTGTAGCATAGCTTAATTTCTCTGAGTCATATTCATAATTTTCATTTAAGGTCAAGTCAAATGGTTTTGCTAGTAATTCTTGGTAGTATGTTTTCGCTTCTGCTAATCTCTCTGTGATGATTGCATAGCTCAACTCAAACATTGGTGAACGACCTGCTCGAAAGTCATCATCTAATGATGTTTTGAATTTATTCAGTTTACTGATGTCTTTTTGAGTCAAAAACAACTTGTAATAGTCTAAGCTTTTAAGCTGAGCATCAAATACTTTTTCTGCAAACTCATCATCTAGCTTCATGTCTAAATAATGTCCACTTAGCAAAGTCTCACGAATAATATTTTCCGTAAGAGAACCTTTGGTCATTCCATCTTCTGCTTTTATTTTTTTGCCAGAAGTGCAGGTTGCTGATAGAGTAATAATGGCAATTAATACAGCTACTGCCCCAACTATTTTTCTTGATTTCATTTTATCTATTTTTATACTAAAAGTATTCAATCTGATTTAAACAGTTGAATGTAAAAAAAGGTTTTTAATACTCAAAGGGATAAAGGGATTATTTATATCTCGCTTTCGCTAAAAAATAAGTGATGGAGCTAATTATTAACTCCATCAAGTATATTAAACCCTAAAAATCTGCGTTCTGAGGTGTTCTCGGGAAAGGAATCACGTCTCTGATGTTCGTCATGCCTGTTACAAACAAAATTAATCGCTCAAATCCTAAGCCAAACCCTGAGTGTTTACAAGAACCGAATTTTCTAGTATCAAGGTACCACCACAATTCATCTTGATCAACATCCATTTCCTCCATACGTTTCTTGAGCATATCTAACCTCTCTTCTCTTTGCGAGCCACCTATAATCTCTCCAATACCCGGAAACAAAACATCCATAGCTGCTACCGTTTTATGATCATCATTCATTCTCATATAAAATGCTTTAATGTCTTTTGGGTAATCAGTAATAATAACTGGTTTTTTAAATTTTTTCTCTACCAAAAAACGCTCATGTTCAGATTGTAAATCTACTCCCCATTCTACTGGAAACTTAAATTTACCTTTTTTGTAGGGTTTAGAATTTCGTAATATATTAATAGCTTCGGTATAAGTAATTCGCTCAAAATCACTCTCTACTACAGATTTAAGTCTCTCTACCAATGGTAACTCATTACGCTGTTCTTTAGGTAAAGTTTTTTCTATATTTGTCTCTCTTTGGTGTAAAAATGCTAAATCATCCGCACAATGCTCAATTGCATAATTAATCAAATATTTCATAAAGCTTTCCGCTAAATCCATATCATCTTTTAAATCAGCAAATGCCAACTCTGGTTCTATCATCCAGAATTCTGCTAAGTGCCTTGTAGTGTTTGAGTTTTCGGCTCTAAAGGTAGGTCCAAAAGTGTAAACTGCTCCTAAGGCTGTAGCTCCTAACTCTCCTTCCAATTGCCCCGAAACTGTAAGATTTGTCCGTTTATTAAAAAAATCTTCTTTAAAATTTACTTTTCCTTCTTCGTCAAAAGGAATTTTATCTAAGTCAAAATTAGTAACATGAAACATTTCTCCTGCTCCCTCGGCATCGGTAGCAGTGATAATCGGAGTATGTAGGTTGTAAAAGTCTCTGTCATTAAAGAATTTATGAATCGCAAAAGTCATAGCATGACGAATACGCATAATTGCACTAAACGTAGTAGTACGCATACGCAAATGAGCATTTTTACGCAAGAACTCCATTGTATGCTTTTTGGGTTGTATTGGATATTCTTCTGGATTAGCCTCTCCTAATACAATAATTTCCTTTGCCTGAATCTCGATAGACTGTCCACTACCGCTAGATGCTACTGTTGTGCCAATCACTTTAAGTGCAGCTCCTGTATTGACACGTTTTAGTGTTTCTTCTCCTATATTTTCTACTTCAGCTACTATTTGAAGGTTATGAATAGTAGTTCCATCATTCACTGCAATAAAATTAACGCTTTTGCTACCTCTTTTTGTTCTTACCCAACCGTATACTTCTACCTCTCTATCAAAAGAAGTATCAGTCAATAGTGCTTTTATTTTAACTCTTTCCACCTTTTATAAAATTTTAGTGTTTATATTGTAACGAGCTTAGCGATAAGCCGTTGTACATAGGTACAAAAAAAGAGGTTTTATATCTCTAATCAAAGGAAGAAATAAATAAAAAGAGAATTGCAATATGCAAAAACTCAGTCTAACTCAGTCATTGTCTCAAAAGCTGTCACCACAGCAGATACAATTCATCAAACTTTTACAAGTTCCTACGGTAGAGCTTGAGTCTAGGATAGAAAAAGAATTGGAAGTAAATCCAGCCCTTGAAGAAGGTCCAGAAGAAACCGAAAGCTTAGATCCTTATGGAGATACTAGTAGTGAACGTGGTGTCGAAGAAAAAGAAAATAAGCAAGAAGATATTAATTTGGATGAATATCTTCGCCATGATGACTATGCGGGGTACAAAATGTATGGAGATGGGAGAGATCCTAATGCAGAAGACAAAGAAACACCAGTAGTTGCAGGTGAGTCTATGATGGATTCGTTAAACAATCAGTTATCATACCTTAGACTAAATGAAAGACAACTTGTAATTGCCAAGCAACTCATTGGAAGCATAGAAGGTGATGGTTATATACGAAGAGACCTTGGGGCACTAATCAATGACCTTGCTTTTTCGCAGTATATAGAAACTGATATAGATGAGGTAGAAGAAGTGTTGAGAAAAGTACAAACCTTTGAACCTGCAGGAATTGCTGCAAGAGACTTGCAGGAGTGTTTACTGCTACAGCTAGAAAGAAAAACAGAATTAAATGAAGATGTTGGGATTGCCATACAAATCATTGAATCTCAGTTTGAAGAGTTTACAAAAAAGCATTACAAAAAAATCATTAACAATCTTTCTATTACCGAAGAGGTGTTAAAAGAAATAATTAATACTATAACCAGACTTAATCCTAAACCAGGGAACTCTCTAGGGACGGGTGGGCGTATACAATACCTAATGCCTGATTACCTACTCAGAATAGAAAATGGGGAAATCATACTTACATTAAATGCTCGTAACGCTCCAGAACTTCGGGTAAGTAGAGGTTATTTGGATATGATGGATACCTACAGTAAATCTGATAAAAAAGATAAAAAAGCAAAAGAGGCCGTTACATTTGTCAAACAAAAGCTTGATGCTGCCAAGTGGTTCATCGATGCCATCCGCCAACGTCAACACACATTACTGAACACAATGAATGCTATTGTAGACATTCAACGTGAGTTTTTCTTAGAAGAAGACGAAAGTAAATTAAGACCTATGATCTTAAAAGACATCGCTGAGAAAATCAAAATGGACATTTCTACCGTGTCCAGAGTGGCAAGTAGCAAAAGCGTACAAACAGAGTATGCCATTTATCCACTTAAATATTTTTTCTCTGAAAGCATCTCTACCGAGTCAGGAGAAGAAGTAAGTAGTAGAGAAGTTAAGCACGCTCTAAAAATAATTATTGATGCAGAAAATAAACGAAAACCTCTTTCAGATTTAAAAATCTGTGCTGAACTAAAAGAAAAAGGTTATAATATCGCTAGGAGAACTGTCGCCAAATACCGTGAGATGCTTAATTTGCCAGTAGCACGTCTTCGTAAAGAATTGTAATGAAATGATAAAGCAGATTGCTCAAATTGTGTCTTTTGTTTTTCACCCACTATTGATGGCAAGCTATATATTTGCCATCATTTTGTTTACCTATCCTTATATTAGCATCCCAAAGATAGAATACAAGTTCTTCTTACTAGCCATTGTTTTTACTTGCACCTATTTAATCCCATCACTTGTAATGGTAGGGCTCAAAAAGGCAAAAATCATTTCTTCATTTCGTATCCCAGATCGAAAAGAACGAATAATTCCATTTATCATCTGTATAATAATTTATATATATACCTATGTATTACTACTGAAGCAAGTAGAGTTTTACGGTCAACTATTCCCTAATATCATTTTAGTAATTACCTGTTCTTTGATTTTAGTACTCACCATTTCTTTTTGGTGGAAAATAAGTGCCCACACTATAGGTATGGGAGGGCTTACAGGGCTTGTCTTCTGGATACATTTTAGTACTAGTCAATATTATTATTGGATGATTATACTCACAATTATTTTCTCTATGATGGTTATTAGTGCACGCTTGTACCTCAAGGCACATTCTCAGTTTCAAGTTTATATAGCTTATGCTTCAGGTATCTTAATTAGCTTATACGCTTACCCTTGGTTAGAAAACAATAAAAACTGGCTTAACTTATTTTAAAATAAATTTTAATACGATTAAACAAAATACGATATGAGCACATTATCAAATGAAACTATAATTTCACTTAATCAACAAATAAAAATTGAATCTCAAGCTTCTTCTAATTACTTAGCGGCAGCAGCTTGGTGCAATAGCAAAGGTTATGACAATAGTGCAGACTTCTTTTTCAAACAAGCAGATGAAGAGCGAGCGCATATGCTTAAAATCTTTCATTACCTATGTGACATGGGAGCTACGCCTACTATACCAGCACTGGAGCAAGCTAGAGATTCTTATGAGTCGCTTAGAGATGTATTTGAAATGGCTCTTAATGCCGAAGAAATGGTGTCTGAAGCGATTAACAATATTGTAAATACTTGCCGCAAGCAAAATGATCACCGTACAGAAAACTTTATGCAGTGGTTTGTGAATGAGCAAATAGAAGAAGAGTTCATTACCCGTAGAGCTGTTGAACTATTTGACCTAATGGGTGATGATAAGTTGGCTATTTTTATGATTGATGAGCGTATTCCAAAAATCACCTATAACGCTATCAATACTGGTGGAGGGGAGTAAAACTACCTTATTTCTTTAACCACAAAGTGCCCTAGTATATTTAGATATACTAGGGCGTTTTAATTGTAGGACGTTATCCGAACAAACTAACCTTAAATAACAAAAAAATTCTAATTTTAGAACCTTTTTTAATTAATTTTCAGCACAAAAAAAGTCCCTACTTTTTTAGAAAGTAGGGACTTTAAATTATTTAATATAATTATTTCTTAAAATAAGAAACCTAATCTAAATGCAGCTTGTGCGGCAGTACCTAAATTAAAGTTTGATCCTTGTTTTACATCATCAATATCTTTAGAACCTTTTTGATCAGACTCAAATTTAGTTGTTGCATTAGATTTAATTGCAAAACCATAACTCATTTCAGCACCGATATATAATTGTTTAGTAAAGTAGAAATCGAAACCAGCTACTGCATTAATACCAACACTTAATCCACCTGTTTGACCAAGTACATTACCACCTTTAGCAGTTTCTGTATATAAGTCTTCTTCTGTAGCATCCCACTTTTCTGTCTTAGTAGAGGTACTAACAAAATTAATTGGTAATTCAGCACCTACATAAGGAGAAAGTTTATCAGTCCCATCAAAGTGAGTTTCAAAACCTGGAGCTAACATTAATTGGAAATTAGAGTTTTTAGTTTTGAACTCTCTATTGTCTATAGTTGTAGTAGTAGATACATTCTGTACAGCAATAGCAGTAGTTGAGTGTGATCCAAGCTCTGCATTTACTCTGATAGCAAAAGTCTCGCTTGAGAAACTACGAAAACGGATACCGTTAACAGTAAATGGCGCACCCGCAACAAATGGAGAGTTAAATTGAAATTCTAAACTCTTGTCTCCTGCACTTTGTTTAAAAGCTGAAGAAGAAGTTTCTTCTGAAGAAGCTTCTTCTTGTGCCATCGCTGTAGTGAACATTGCAGCAGTCGAAAGTAATAAAATAATTTTTTTCATAGTAATTAACATTTAGTTTGTTTGAACTGTGAGCAAATCTCCTTCTTTTTTTTTATAAAAACAAGGAATACCTAAAAAAACACGAGAATTACTCTATAAGAGTTAATTTCACTTGATTGATTTTAACGCCGTCCATTTGTTTGATTGTAAAGAAAAAATCATCAAATTTTACTATGTCTTCTTTATTCGGAATATCTCCCAACTCACTAAGTATCAATCCCCCTAATGTCTCATACTCTCCTAAAGGAAGCCCTATTTGATATTTTTCATTTAAGTACTCTACTTCTTGTCTAGCACTAAATAGGTAATTATAGCTATCTAGCTTCAATTCCATTAAATCTTTTTTATCGTGCTCGTCTTTTATATCACCAAATATCTCTTCTATAATATCCTCGATAGCAACAAGTCCAGCCGTACCGCCAAACTCATCTACAACTATAGCAATGCTTCTTCTATTTTTATTAAGCGTTACCATCACATCATTAGCCAATGCGGTTTCGGGCACAAAATCAATTGGAGTGAGCATCTCAGCTATTGATTTTGGTTTTTTGAATAATTGAGAGGAATGGCAGTAACCTATGATGTTATCAATTGTTTCTTTATAAACCAAGATTTTAGAAAACCCTGTGCTTACAAATCTATCTCTTAATATATCTACGCTATCGACAATTTGTACCGCTTCTAGTTCAATCCGTGGTATCATACAGTCACGAGTCTTTACTGATTTAAAATCAAGGGCATTGGTCAATATTTCTGCTTCAATACCTAAATCATTGTCTCCACTTTCTCCTTTCTTAGACAAAACATCCTTTAGGTAATTATTCAAATCATCTAATTGATATTTTTGTTTTTCCATAGAAAACTCTACTTTAAAAAATTGTTTAATCACAATCCTAGCAATTTGATCTACTAGCCAAATCATAGGATACATCACCACAGTAAACAGAGCAAAGGGGATAGAAAGCAATGCCAATGCTTGGTTAGGTTTTACCATAAATAAAGTTTTTGGCAAAAATTCAGCTAAAAACAAAACCATGAGAGTTGAGATAATTGTGCCTAATACCAAAGAAATAATTTCACTTGACACAAAAACATCTATATACGGTTTCATAAATGCTGTCATAAAAGTACCATAAATCACCAAAGCGATGGTATTACCTAAAAGTGTAGTGGTCAAAAAAAGAGAAGGGCGAGAAATAACAAACTTTAAGGCTTTAAACTGATAACCCTTTCTTTGGGTTTGAAGCTCAAGAAAAAGCCTGTCTGAAGATACAAAAGCAATTTCTAAACCAGAAAACAATGCTGAAAGGGTTAAAGGAATGATAATTCCTAATATCAACACCCAATCAATCATCTTGCTTGCGGTTATTTTTACGTAACAAGTACCAAGCAAAACAACCTATCGACAACATAATTATCCAATAATTATCTAACCAAGAGTTCATCACCATCTGATGAATCCCAATCATCATAAAAGCAGCAGCAACTCCTAATAATAAAGCATCTAACAATTTCATTCTGATAAGTCTATTATTCCTGTTACATTCAAGATTTCATATTCGCTAAAATCTTCTTTTGCTCGTAAACCTTTTCCGTTAATTTGCTGTCCTTCCGAGATAATCACCACTGGCTTATCTGTATAAACTTCCTCAATCTCAGGTCTCCACTCTAAGTATTGTGATTTCAGGTTTCTTTTTTCTTTTCGATTGTCAACTTCTACATCACCAAAAAAAGACCAATAAGCCTCTTTTTTGTGATAAAATGCCGAGTCACAAACCATTGTAGACTGAATACTATCAGAGCCTTTATAAAACTCTACATTCATTCCTTTTGGAAAAACCTCATCTTGAGTCCTTAGCCTAACTTGCTTAGGAGTCCTGATGATAATTTCTAAAGACGCAGAATCGTAATACCTCATTGTCACTCCTTCTGAGAGTAAATCTGGATATTCTTCCAATGGTTTAAAAACTTGTTCTGTTTCTTTCTGACAAGCACTGAGTATAACCAACAATAATAAAGGAATGTACCTATACATCTATCTTGCTCTTAATATAATGGATTTATTAATCCAACAACCAGTATTCACTGTTCCGCCTATTTTTTTTGTAGCAAAAAATATTTCTTGCTCACTCGGAAACTGCTTCTTAGCATCTTCCATCAATTTCTGATTACCTGCTTTTTGGTACATATCATAAGCCGCAATATACTTAGCCCGTAGCACAACCATATCTGAAGAATTACAAGCATCATTACTATTGTACATATACATATTGCCAATCATTGTATAAGCTTGAGATTGGTTGTAACCCAAGTTGATACTTTGATAAAAATAATCTCTTGCTTTACGATACTTCCCTGTAGTCTTAGCTTGAGTCCCTAGCTGATAATAAGTGTTTGCTTTCTGAATATCCGTAGAAGCATAAGTAATTGCCTTTTGGTACATTTTTTCCGCATTACTATATTTCTTTTGACTTGTATAATATTCTGCTAAACTAATATAACCATTGGCACTAGGCTGAGCTTTGTTTATAATTAGTAACATTTTAGAATAATGTTTACTCTTTGTACATTTTGCTTTTTCTAGTAGCGAAAACATTTTTTTAGCTGTAGAGACATCAATTGAATCTTGCTTCATTTCTTTTCCATAAAGCATTTCTATTTTTTCACAAGTAAGCTTAATTGTTCCTTCAAACACGTTGTCAATTTCTTTTTTAATTGAGCGATTAGAACCCAATTTCGCTTCGTCTGTAGCTGTATTTATTTTATCATCTATATAAGATGATAATTGTCCATAAATTCCAAAAACTTGATTTTCTGTTATTTTTTTATACCTAAACATATTAGACGTAGCCAACATATAGTAGTAAGCATTGGTAGCATACATCTCACCCGCATTAAGCATTTGTATTTTTGAATACAAAGAAAACATTTTTTCTACTGCATTAGGGTCTGCTACTTTATAACGAATGGCGTACAAACCTTTTCTATTGAGTACATTAGCTGTATCCCCAAAGTATTTGATCCGTTGATCATAAATCCACAAAACTGTATCTTGAACTGTTGTTTTTCCTTCTATCGCTGTCATTTCTAGCGTTTGGTAAACTTCTGCACTCTTTATATAAAGGTCTCTGTGTAGCTGAGGAGTATTGTTTAATAACCACGAAGCATTTTTACGTGCCGAGGTATAATCTTTCATTTTGACCATGTCAACCATGTCAAACCACATTTTTTGAGTTTTTGGTTTATCCATACCCCAATCCCAACCATCTTGTGCAAAGTTTATGCTAATGATTAATAAAAAAAAACCAATTATTGTTAACCTTTTACTCATCTCTTAAAGTCCTATTTTCCACCTTTTAAACCATTTTTCATTCATCGTAAAGCTGAATGAAGTTGTGTAAATTCTTTCTTGTAAATTATTATTATCCAAAGAGCCTAATTGTGTATACCCAAATCCGATATTTACATATTTAGGTCTTCGATATGAACCTACAGGTAATGAGAGTCCAAAATCAATGCCAAGTCTAGTCACTTCATCATTTCCGATTAAATAAGGCAACGTCCCATAAGACAAGCCACCTCTATATATTACCCTGCGCACATATCTTCCAAATCCACTTCTTTCTTGCGTGTTTTCATTACGCAAGCTAATATCTGACACATACTCTCCACCAATTGCTGCGGTATAAGTATTGATATAACCACTATTAGCGGCAGTCCAATTGGTCATTTTCAACTCTGTGCCTAGCGACCATACAGCCGTTTTACGAGTGCCATCTTTTTTATACCCTTTCGGGAAAGGTTTTTCTAAAGTAAGCCCTACTCCTAATGTAGGAGGTAAAATCCCCGATTCTTTAATGGAAAACAATGTATCAGTAGTACGGCGTTGGGTAGACAAGGTATTGTTAACAAAAGATTCTTTATTGGTCAGCAACGAGAGGTCACTTTGGATTTGATACGTAAGTCCTCCTGTCACAAATACTCCGCTTGCTTTTTTATAATAATTTTTCAGTGCCTGATTATTAGTATTTAAAAAACTATCGGACTGTGCCTTTAACGCTTTATATTCAGCCAATAACTGCCCATCTGTTGCGTTTACTGCATTTGGTTGCAGATAAACACCTTCTTTTTTAACAATCTCATAATAAAAGACAGCCCTTAGGTGCTTGATTAGCTTTTTGTCTGTGATTTCAGGGTCTATCATTAAGCCTTTTTTATGAGGAAAATATATCATGTACTTTCCTTCTCTTGGGATATCGTGTGTAATGATTGTGTCAAGTGATTTCGCAAAAGAGTATGAGCTATACACGCCATTTTTAGTTTTAACAGGATATTCAAATAATTCTTTTCTGATTGACAAGCCACCTTTCAATCCCCAACCTTTCACTCCAGAAGATAAGTTTTCCCCTACTTCATAATTTTGGGTACTTAGTTTTGTAATGACTTCGTCTTGAATGTTTCCAAACATAAAGGATGGTTCTAAACCTATGTCAACTGTAGTCCTAGTAGTCGTGTCTTTGATGATTTGCAAAGCATTACCAAAATAGAATTTATTAATTGTCCCTTTCCCAGAGGAGTTGATGGAAAAACTAGACCCATCACTAAAGTTTTTTGTTTCTTTGTATGAATATGATTTTTCTAAAATAGGGGTAAAACCCAATGAAGAAGTCCATTTACGAGAAATTGGTAAAGAGAAACCAATATAGTGCAAATTCATCTCGCCACTAAACCCTGTTTGGCTATTGTCTTGTATGGCTACTCCGTCGTACTTCATCCCATACTCAAAGACCATAAGCGAAGAGCGGTTAAGTAAAGCAGGATTTTGGGTATTCAAAAACAATGAAGAAGAATAAGAAATTCCTAAATTTGTTTGTCCATTTACAGCACCATGTGCTTTTACTGGTAGCCCTAGCCCAATTGATGATATTGGTGAGTTTTTTTTTGGTGAACTACTAGTAGATTGAGCAATTGCAAATCCCCAAACCCCCAATAATACAATCGTTACTATTTTTTTATACATTATATTCTAAAATTCTATATAATCCTTCGAGAACTAAATTTTGACTTACAAAAGTGCTTGTTTTTAATTTCTTATCAAAGAATTTAGCATCTCCTCCCGTCAAGAATATTTCACTTACTTGATATTCGTCTTCAAAACGTGCTATTGTGTGATTTATTTCACCGATAATTCCATTTATTACTCCACTTTTCATACAGGATTCGGTAGTTTTACCTAGTAATTCTATCTTTTCTTCTGTTTTGTCTACTTTTATAATTGGCAATTTACCAGTGAACAAAGGCATCGTATCAATTCTCATTTGCATTCCTGGGGAAATAATACCGCCCATAAAAGTGTTTTCGCATAACAAATCAAAAGTGATACACGAACCCATGTCTATCACTAAAACATTTTTTGTGCTTTTGAGGAAATAAACGCTACAAGCTCCCGCAATTCTATCTACACCCAAGGTTATGGGCGTGTCATAATTAATCACAATTGGCAAGGGAGTATTATAGTCAAGCAGTAATGTTTTTTGTTTGTCAAAAGGGTGGTTTTTATAATCCTGCCGAACAGATGAGTAAATGAGTCTTTCGTATTGTTTTAATGCTAAAATAGCCAAAACCTCTTTAGTGTTTTTGACTAAAAAATACTCTACTAACTGTTTTTTGACAAAACATCCTATCTTTACACTTGTATTACCTTCGTCTATGATGATATCCATAACGCTAAAGTATGAATAATTCTAGTACATACCGCATTCTTGGTTTGATGTCTGGCACATCGCTAGATGGAGTAGACCTTGCCAATTGCATCATTAGCTATGAAAAAAATCAAAAATGGATTTATGAAATATTAGAAACCATCACCGTACCGTATCCTAGCGATTGGCTAAAAAGAATTGAAGTTGCGTATCAAAATAATCAATATGATTTTGATACCTTAAGCGTAGATTATGCCAATTATCTAGCCGATATCATCCTTTATCATACCAAAAACTGGGAGTATGATTATATTGCTTCGCACGGACATACAATATTACATCAACCCAAAAATGGAATTACATTACAAATTGGAGATGGTAAAACTCTTACCGAGAGGTTACAAAAAACTGTTATTTTTGATTTTAGGACTCAAGATGTTGCACTAGGTGGGCAGGGAGCTCCTTTAGTCCCTATTGGTGATTTATTATTATTTGCAGAATTTGATTTCTGTATTAATCTTGGGGGGTTTGCTAATGTGTCTTATTTGCGAGATGATGAGAATATGGTGGCTTATGATATTTGTCCTATTAATTTTGTGTTGAATGAATTAAGCAATCGGCTTGGTTTTGCTTATGATGATGGTGGAAAATTGGCAAAAAAAGGAAAACTTATTCCTGAATTGTATCGCCAACTAAATGCTTTGCCTTATTATAGAGAGAATCCGCCAAAGTCTTTGGGTAGAGAATGGGTAGAAAAACACATCAATCCGTTTATCCAAAGCCACGACATTTTGGATTTGTTACATACTTACACTTTACATACTGCTTATCAGATTAGTAAAATATTACCTGATGACAACAAAAAAGTATTGTTTACTGGTGGTGGTACTTATAATGATTTTTTGATTGATGAAATTCGGTTATTACGTCCTTCATTAGAATTCGTTATTCCTGATTCAATAGTAATTGATTATAAAGAGTCTTTGATTTTTGCTTTTTTGGGTGTGCTTAAATTACGAAATGAGGTAAATACATTGGCTTCGGTGACGGGGGCGAGTAAAAATCATTCGGGAGGTAAAGTTGTGGGTTGAGATTAGTTTTACTTATTAGGCTTACATATATATGTTACATTATGTTGGTCGGCTTAAGGATGGAACGGTTTGTTTGAATCACAGGAGCGTAGAGGAACGAAGCAAGTGGGATGAGTAGTGACAGCCTGACCCTATTTATAGTGAAGAACGGTAGTGAAACACTATATAGGGGAAGCCCCAAGTTCTATCAGAAAATATGTTATATTTGGGGTTTACATTTGATAGCATATAATGATTGAAATATATACGGACGGTTCATCAAGAGGAAATCCTGGTCCTGGGGGATTTGGAGTAGTGCTAAAGTCTGGAAAGCACCGCAAAGAAATAATGGGAGGCTATCGAAAAACCACTAATAACAGGATGGAGCTCCTTGCCGTAATTGTAGGGCTAGAAACTATTAAGGCAAAAAACCAACAAGTTTTAGTGATATCTGATTCTAAGTATGTAGTAGATTCGGTAGAGAAAGGATGGGTTTTTGGCTGGGTGAAAAAAGGATTTAAAGACAAGAAAAATCCTGATTTATGGATGAGATTCTTAAAAGTGTACAAAAACCATCAAGTAAAGTTAAGGTGGGTAAAAGGGCATGCGGGGCATGTCGAGAATGAACGTTGTGACGTGTTGGCAGTTACTGCAGCAACATCGCCTAATCTTCCCGCAGACTTGGGTTATGAGAGTGCAAGCGAAGTATCTTTTTTGTAAATTTGATATTATAATTTTCTAATTCATTAAGAATTGCTGTGTACATTTCGGGGTAAACAGGTCTACAAATACCTGTTTGTTTTATCTTTCCTTCTAAAATCAATTTTGCCATTATACCCATAGGAAGCCCCACGGTATTTGCCATTGCTGTTTTTGATTTATTTCTCCCTTTTATAATAAGTGATGATTTTTTTTGGAATTTCTCTGAGCCAATTGTATATTCAAATTGATGTTGCATCACTACCATGTCTTTGTCTTCTTCTTGTAGTTTCCATTTGGTAGTAATCAAAAACAACAAAACATCTGCTGCACTTGCTAAGCTATGAGGTAAAGAAGTGTTATCAAAAATGCCTAGATATGTTAATCTCTCCATTACAGAGGGATTCAATTCAAATCTTTTTTGAAGTTTTTGTTCCACCGTAAATGATTTGTGAAAAGGCAGGAACGAATTTGTTACCTCTCTAAGGTTAAGCTTTGTTAGGTTGTCAATCATAACAGTGTCATTGGTGTAGCCTAACTGCACGAGTACATCCCAAGCTTCGCAAAATCCTTTTTTACGTAATGTACCTCTTAATATTGTGGCAACATTTTCTAAAGTATATATTTTTTGGTAATCCAGGGAGTTTCTATTGGGGTAAGCTTCAAACTCTCCGTATCCATTTACTACAACTTTTTCTGTTCGCTTAAATAAATTATGGTAAGGAATGTATTTATATTTATTATCTCTAATAAATTTCACTCCTTCTGACCCTGCCAGCACTACATTTTTAGGGTTCCATGTGATTTTGTATCCCCAAGGATTATCATCTGACTCTGGTGCTACAAGTCCTCCTGTATATGATTTAAAAGAGGTGATTTCACCTCCTATTTTTCTAATGGCATGAATCTCTCGCATGGCACTCATGTGATCGATACCTGGGTCTAGCCCACATTCTGTCATTAACAAAACCCCTCTAGACCTTGCTTCTTGGTCTAGATTATGAATGGCTGATGAAGGGTATGATGCTGTGAGTAATGATTTTTGTAATTTTACACAGATTTTGGCTATGGGATAATGCAAACCTGTTGGCACCATAGAAATCACCAATACAGATTGATAAATATGTGCTGCTAATTTTTCTTTTTCGGATACATCTATTTGTATGACTGATACGTTTTTTAACTCCTTAGTTGCATCCTTTACTCGTGCGGACTTGATGTCTCCCACTACAAGCTGAAACTCCTCCCCCAGTACATTGTTTACTAAATAATGGATCAACGACTGAGCGGATTTACCTGCTCCTATAAGGAATATTTGTTTTTTCATCAAGAACAAAGGTAATCAAAAACTAGGGATAAAAACACAATAAGATACACCAGAAAAAATGAAGCCAAAGGCTTTTTTTGTATTAGAGATAGTAGTGGCATCCTTTTTTGTTTTTATGATTTTGTCATTTCAACAAGCTCAATATGACAAAAGTAAACTCAGTATGACAAAATCATAAAAACAAAAAAGATATAACGGATAGCTCGACCGCATGAGCCTGCCTTTTGGCGAATGTGGGAATACCCAAAAATTACAATATATCTTACAGCATCTCACAATTAAACTGGTATAAATCAATCCAATTCTTATATTTGTACTTCTTTATTAGAAGAAATCAATTTTCATAACATCAAGATTGGCGTTAAACCAACTTGTAGTACAAAAACAAAACATAATGTCAGCAAAAATCATTTATACAAAAACAGATGAGGCACCCGCCTTAGCTACTTATTCGTTCTTACCAATTGTAAAAGCTTTTACAAGCGTAGCCAATGTAGTGGTAGAAACAAAAGACATTTCTCTAGCGGCAAGAGTTTTATCATTATTCCCAGAAAGCCTAACAGCTAATCAAAAAGTATCAGATGACTTAGCTTTTTTAGGAGAATTAGTCAAAAAAGAAGATGCAAACATTATTAAACTACCAAATGTAAGTGCCTCTGTACCTCAGCTCAAAACTGTAATTAAAGAATTACAAGCAAAAGGATTTAATATTCCTGATTTTCCAGAAGAACCAGCAACTGAAACCGAAAAAAAAGTAGCCAAACTTTATAATAAAGTAAAAGGATCGGCTGTAAACCCTGTATTACGTGAAGGAAACTCTGACCGTAGAGCTCCTAAAGCAGTAAAAAATTACGCTAAAAAAAATCCACACAGAATGGGTGCTTGGTCTAGTAATTCCAAAACACACGTAGCAAGTATGAAAAAAGCAGACTTTTATGCTACCGAAAAATCTATTATCTTATCTAGCCCTACCGATGCCAAAATAGAGTTTATAGCAAATGATGGCACTACAAAAACACTAAAAGCTTCTACCCCTTTATTATCAGGAGAAATCATTGATGTAGCAGTCTTAAATATGCAAGAACTACAAAATTTTTTTACAAAAGAAATTGATGAAGCCAAAGCAAATGATGTATTATTATCGTTACATCTAAAAGCAACCATGATGAAGGTTTCAGATCCAATTATTTTTGGTGCTGCGGTAAAAGTATTTTACAAAGATGTGTTTGAAAAATACGCTAATTTATTTGACGAATTAGGAGTAGATGCCAATAACGGTCTTGGTGACGTGTATAATAAAATCAAAGGGCATGCCAAACAAACAGAAGTAGAAGCAGCAATAACAACAGTATATGCCAAACGTCCAGCAGTAGCAATGGTGAATTCTGACAAAGGCATCACTAACTTGCATGTACCTAGCGACGTAATCGTAGACGCTTCGATGCCTGCTATGATTCGTACTTCAGGGCAAATGTGGAATGCAGAAGGAAAACAACAAGACACTAAAGCCTTGATTCCTGATAGATCATATGCAGGTGTTTATCAAGCTACAATTGATTTTTGCAAAGAAAACGGAGCTTTTGACCCCTCTACAATGGGAAGCGTTTCTAACGTAGGACTTATGGCTCAAAAAGCCGAAGAATATGGTTCGCATGACAAAACATTCCAAATGGATGCCAAAGGAACTGTAAAAGTATCAGACGCTAACGGAAATACTTTACTTGAACAAGCAGTAGAAGTTGGAGACATTTTTAGAATGTGCCAAGCCAAAGATGCACCGATTAAAGACTGGGTAAAACTAGCCGTAAATAGAGCTCGTGCTACACAGTTACCTACTATCTTTTGGCTAGATGCTGAAAGAGCTCACGACAGAGCACTTATCGAGAAAGTAAATAAATACTTAGAAGATCATGACACTTCAGGTTTAGACATCCAAATCTTATCCCCAATAGCTGCTACTGAATTTTCGTTAAAAAGAATGAAAGAAGGTTTAGACTCGGTTTCTGTAACAGGAAATGTATTGCGTGATTACTTAACTGATTTATTCCCAATCTTAGAACTAGGCACAAGTGCCAAAATGCTATCTATCGTTCCATTAATGGAAGGAGGAGGTCTATTTGAGACTGGTGCTGGAGGCTCTGCTCCTAAACATGTGCAACAATTTGTAGAAGAAAATTACTTACGTTGGGACTCTCTAGGAGAGTTCTTGGCATTGGGTGTTTCTTTGGAGCATCTTGCTGACAATTATAATAACCCAAAAGCAAAAGTACTAGCCGAAGCACTAGACGAAGCAACAGATAGATTCTTAGAGAATGACAAATCTCCAGCACGTAAGTTAGGGCAAATAGACAATAGAGGATCTCATTTTTACCTAGCAATGTACTGGGCACAAGAGTTGGCGAAACAATCTACTGATGCTGATCTAAAAACTAAATTTACAGTGCTCGCAAAAACGCTTACAGATAACGAAACAAAAATCGTAAATGAGCTCAATAGCGTACAAGGTAAACCAGTTGATATTGAAGGTTATTACTTCCCAAATGCCGACTTAATAGCCAAAGCAATGCGACCAAGTGCAACATTTAACGCTGCCCTTACTGCTTTATAGAGAATTAAGCTTATAAAAGTAAAAGCCATTCATCGTATTGATGAATGGCTTTTCAATGTTAAATTGAGTTTATAAACCTTTTAGAGCGTCTACTAATTTGGCGTTAATATTACCATAGTGATTGTCGTAATCTTCCATGCTACGTTTGATTACTTCAAATGCTTCTGATTGACCGTAGGTATGAGTAATCTCAATTTCCTTGTCGCTAGAACCTGGTTTTTCTTTATAGGTTAAGAAATAGTGCAATATACGGTTTAGGATTGGCTCTGGAATATCGCTTACGTCATTCCATTTGCCATATACTTGATCAGACTCTAGTACAGCTATTATCTTATCGTCAGCTTCTCCGCCGTCAATCATACGGAAGCCACCGATAGGTTTGGCTTGTACCATCAAGTCGCCATGTGGCACATCTCTTTCGGTCAAAACCAAAATGTCTAATGGATCTCCGTCTCCTTCTACCCCTGTTTTACCAGTTTTTTTCATACAGTATTCTGCTACTTTCTCAGCACAATACGTCTTGGGTACAAAACCATACATTGCTGGTACAATGTTTGAAAATTTATGGGGTCTGTCTATTGACAAATAGCCACTATCTTTATCTATTTCGTATTTAATCTGATCGGAAGGTACAATTTCTATATAGGCATTTACCGATTCAGGAATGTTATTACCTGCTTCTACTCCATGCCAAGGGTGTGACTTAAAACGCATCCCAAAAAGTTTTAAAATTTCTTCTACTTTTGCCATTTTTTCTTTCTTATTTATTTTCTAACCCAAACGTACTAAAAATTAATAAATTATATAAATCCTTAGTCGCTAATTTTTCCTAACCACTTTGTAAGCAAAGTGTTATTAGCTTCATTAATTTCGATTTTAAAGGTGTTATAATAGGTGAATTTTGTTTTACTAATCTTGATTATCAACTCTTTTTCGTATCGATTTATTTTTAATTCACTGCTTTTTGTGTTTGTAATTTCTTCTTTGTTTAAAATAATATCTCCTACTGATAGTTGCTTATAAGCTGGGGAGTTGGGGGCTATTTCAGAAATTTTGTTTTGAACATTTACTTTGATTCCAAATCTTGAGGTGATAAAGTCAGGGTGCTCTTGAGCTTCAAAACTACAACCAAACTGAGGTAGTAGTATTGCCAGTTCTTCTTCTACCGGCACAGTGCCTTGTATATAATCGGCGTAATATTTTTGATGTGATTCTCCTGTTATTTTTTCTATGATATTGAGATAGTCTTGACTTGTATAGCCTTGGTGAGGATTTGGGTATTGTTTCCAAAATTCTCGCATAACATCATCCAAACTATATCCTTTAAGGCGTAATCTTAGGTCTAAGATGAGTGATATAATTGCTCCTTTTGTATAGATTGAGACTTTGCGGTGTGGGGCACTTGGCTTATAACCGTCTGCCCATAAGTCGCAAGAGGAGTCTGCAAGTGATAGGCGATGTCTTCCGTAATTTTCAAAATGTTTTTTGAATGTTTTATTAAGCTCTTTTAAATATTGTGTACTTGTAAAAACGTCACTTCTTTTGAGCATCAGATCTCCGTAGTAAGTGGTAATGCCTTCGGCTATATAGCCAGTTTCAAAAGCGGGTTCCGAAAATAATGGATAGGGGCTTAGCTCTTTGGGTCTAATTCTTTTGATATTCCAAGTGTGAAAAAGTTCGTGCGAACTGATTCCTAAGAAGTCATCGTAAAAATCATTAAATTTAATATCGGGCCCTAGGGTGATTACTGTGCTGTTGGGGTGCTCCACTCCATGATAATGTTTGTAAGGTAAGATGTGAAACAAATAATGGTAATCACTGCACGGAAAGTCACCAAAGATATCTACTTGAGCTTGTGTGTATGCCCTAAAGTTTTTTTCTATCTTTTGCCAATCGGGTTTTATGTTGCCTTGAATCCAAATGTAAAAGTCACAGCCATTTTGCTTAAAAATATGTTTTTGAATATTAGCCGAAGCGATAACAGGAGAGTCTATTAAAGTTTCAAAAGAATTGGCAACTAATATACTTCCTTTTTGTGTCAAACTACAAGCAATAGTATAATCACTAGGGATGTCAAGCGTAAGGGTATGCGTTTGATTTTCTTTTCCTAAAAGAGATATGCAACAATTAACGAAGTTAATATACCACATTTCGTTATCTACCCAAGAGTTTCCTGCGTCCATCGTGTGGGCATAAAAATCATAGAAAATGGTGATTCTCTCTTCGTGTTTATGCTTGGTTATTTCCCACTGACACTTTGATATTTTACGAATTTCTATATCCTTGTTACCAACTTGCTCAACCGAAAGCTGATAAATATTTTTAGAGAAATTTGCCGTTTCATATCTACCTGGACGCCAAGTAGGAAGACGTAAAATTAGTTTTTCATCATCACAAGATTCAAAACTGAATTGAATTTGTAAAATGTTATTTTGCGGGTTTTTACAGGTGAATAAATAGTGATTAGCCATAGATGCAGTATGAAAAATCAGTAGATAGGTGTTTTTTAGCTACAGTTAATATATCATCAACCTGTACAGAATCTAGTTTTGTAAATAATTGCTGATAATAATTTTGCGGTAAATTTTCGTAAAATAAAAAACTAGCTTTATCCATCACTTGAAAGGCTGTGCCAATGCTGTTTAATATTTTGCCCTTGATGTATTCACGAGCACTGTTTAATTCTTGTATAGATACTTGTTCTTCTTGTAAACGGATGAGTTCTTTTTTGATTTCATCTATCACGTCTTGGTTATGTTTTTTGACAACATCAGCTCCTATTATAATTTGAGAACTTAACTTAAGGTGCTGAAATTGTGAGTATATACCATAAGTATACCCTTTTTCTTCTCGAATATTTTGCATCAATCTTGAACCAAAATATCCTCCAAAAATAATGTTGGCAAGGTATAAAGCATGATAGTCTGCATGACTTCTGTTGATAGCAGAAATTCCCATTTTTAAACTTGATTGTACAGAGCCTTTTTTCTCTTTATAGATTTGAAAGGCTTCGTTTGACAATACGTTTTCATTACGGTTGTTATTACTGTTTGAGTGGTTAAGCTTCAGCAAGTTTTCTTTTAACACATCAATGATTGCTGTATCATAATCGCCCGCTACAAAACAATTGGTTTGGCGTGATAAGAGCCCTTCTTTGATGTTGATTAGCTCGGCTTGGGTAATTGACTTAATGTCTTCTGTAGTGCGTACAAAGCCATAAGGATGCCCTTTAGCATAAAATGATTGATTAAAGTGGTATGTGTTCCAAAAACTGGTTTTCTCTTCTTGTATAAGTTGAGATTGTAATGCTTTTTGTTTGAGCGAATCTATTCGTTCTTCTGCTAAGCTAGGGGATATTATTACATCAAATAATAATGATATTAAACTTGATGCAAATTTACTTTGGCTATAAAGTGTAAAGGTAGTGTGATGATGACCTGGACTAATTTCAATAGCTGACCCATAAAACGCTATTTTTTCTTTTAGTTCTAAATGATTGTAAGATCCTGCTTCGTCATTAGCTAGTGTGCTGTAAAAAGATAACAAACCTGCTCGTGTAGTATCTATTGTGCCGTAATCAAATACAATCTGTATCCGTACCAAAGGGGTAGCATCTGATTTATACGAAAAAAGCGATGTGTTTTTCACTCGCTCTATATTTACTGTTGGTAAAGAAAAACTCCCGATAGGTTTGACTTCGGGAGCTTTAGTTCTGTCTAATATGTTTTGCATTTTTTTAATTTTCTATGCTCTCAGTTGCTACTACATGAGTCTTGCTGGCAATGTTATAGCTAAGGCTAAATCTAATTGTATCTTGTAAAGGATTGTTTTGACGCAAAGGCACTAAGTAAGCAAAATCAAATCCGTATGATTGGTATTTTAACCCTAATCCAAAGGTTAGGTATTTACGATTTCCTTTTAATGCATTTTCTGAAAAAACACCTGCCCTAGCTGCTACAGTGTTATAGTACCAGTATTCTACAGCCGCAGCAATCATCACTTCTTGAAGCTCTTCTTTGCCTCCATTTGGTGCATCCGAAAAAGAACCAAACATACCACTAATAAAACCTCTATCGGAATCTTGACCATCTTGAATAACCAACTCCTCATTATCATCTAACACAAAAGTACCATCATCATTTGTTTTGTAAGTAGGTGGTGTAGGTACTAATAATTTATTGACATCAATTGCTAAAGTTACTTTATTGTATAAATCAATGTCTGTCGTAATAGCTGTCCCTATTCTTAAGTTAGTAGGTATAAAGTTTTGTTTGTCCTTACTAGAGTAGGAAACTTTAGCACCGATATTACTGATATTAGCTCCTAATGCAAGATTGTATTTTCTTCCTTCTATCATCAAGTCTTTGTTGTAATAAACTGAAGCATCTACTGCCGCAGTTCTACCGGGTTTAGAAACCCCACCCCCAGATAAGGCTGTGCCATTTCCTGCTAAATTTGAATTGATAAATTTAGCTCCAATTCCTACACTTAAGTTTTCTGTAAGCATTCTAGAATATACTCCAGAAATGGAATATTCTCTAGGTCTGTTTTCGCCAATAACTTCTCCTGTGCCATCTCTAAAAATCATATCACCAAGATCAAAATAATAAAGAGACACTCCTATTACTTCTTGTTTACTAATTCGTTTATAACCTGAGATATTCATTAAAGCCATGTCGTCTATCAATTTTGCTAACCAAGGCGTGTATGATAATGAGCCTCCCATTGACAATTGTTTTTTAGTCTTATCGTCTTGTATAAAAGCGAGCTTGGCAGGATTCCAATAGATAGAATTAGCATCAGGGCTAGTAGCTACTCCTACATCAGCCATTCCGCCTGCTCTAGCATCAGGAGAAATACTTAAAAATGGAACTGCAGTGGTAATGATTCTACTTCCTGTTTTTCCTGTAGGATCTTTATCTGGAGTTACTTGTGCAATCGAGACTAATGCTACTCCTAATAACCCAACATTTAATATTATTTTTTTCATTTTTTAAATTATCTTCTAAAAAAGCGACTTATTTAATAATTACAATTCTACTTACTTTACTGTATTCAGTATTATTACTGTGATAACGGAGGTTTACTGAAATAAAGTATAAGCCTTCACTTAATTTTTGTCCAAAATCATTGATTCCTGCCCAAGTTATGTCTTCTATTCGAGATTTTGCACTTTCAATAGTATATTTTTTTGTGTAAACAGTTTGTCCTGTTGAGTTTAATACCTCTAAAGATATATCCATATCCTCTCCTGATCGCTCGTGATCGATAACTAACTTTGTCTCTACTTTAAACGGGTTAGGAAAAAAATACATCTTTGGTTCTTCTCCTACATAAAATATAATACTTTTTTTTGCAGAATTATTGTGTGTATCCCAAGTTTTGATTGTAATGGTATGTTTCCCATTTGGCAAGTCATTTAAAGCGTATAAAATTTGCCCTGATTGATAATCATCTTGAGTAGCAGTATAAAATTCATTCAATATGATTTTATTTTGTGCATTTCCATTCAGCGTAAGCGTCGTTTCATGTCCTATACTCCCAGAAGAAAGATTAATACCATTCTCATCAAATAAGTTAGCAATAAAGACTGTATTACTCCCAGTATTTCCTCCTGAGACAAATGTGCTATCATCCATAAAAAGCTGAATGTTTGGTGCTAAATTATCTATGCTAGGGTTATTGTTTGAGCCACCAATTGTCAGTTGTTCATAAACACCATTTGCATCAATTACTTTTGTATCATGTTGAGCATAAAGACTTATTTTTCCTAACCCTAAGTTGTAAGCTATGTCTTTTGGTACTACAAATTTCATTTTGAATTTACCCTCACTGACACTTGTTTGACCATTAAAAATAATACTATTATAATCTTCATAAGAATACGTAATATCTTTATAATCCCCTAAGGTTGTGATTGTGTTTTGTTTGTCAAAAATGACAGATGAAATAGAGCCTTCAAAATTAACATCTAAATTGTTTTGTAAATCCTCAATATGCCCAATAAGGGTAACAATGCTTAATGCCGAAATAGTATCAGACAATTTACTTTCATTTAACACACTGTCTATAATGATTTTTTCTTTAGGATAAGACAATGTGAGAGATGGATCGCCTAATAATGAAAAATTACGGTTGAATATCCCACTTAAACTAGTGTTTTTTGTTTGTCGCATAATGTCCCCTAACCTAGGGTAAGTTCCGTCTATATTTTTCTTTAAGACAACATCATATAATTTTTGACTTAAAACAAAGTTAGTAGACGAGTAAACGGGTCTTGTAGTTGTAATTAAAGCAATCCCTCCGTTTGGAGTTGTCAATAATTTTTCTGCTGCCGATTGTCTATGAGGGTCTTCATAGCGTCCAAACTCACAAGTAGCTGTTATAAATAAAGGTAGGTTGTCTTGATTTTTCATAGAGCCAAATTGTCCTACAGTAAGAATTTGTTCTTGTGTCCAACCTGTCTCTCCTCCATGACCAGTATAGTTAACAATAAGTGCCCCTTTATTAATGACATCAAGAAGAGCCTTTTCAGCTTTAGGAGAAATCTGACCACTGGAACCCGAAATTTGTTCATAGTTATCTAAATATAATTTTTTGACATTAAATTCTGGATGTTTTGATTTGATTTTTTCTTCTACTAGACGATTTGCTTGATTTATATGTAAATTCCCATCTCCTTTATCTCCATCATCTGCTACAAAACAAATTGTATTTCTCCAATTCCCTAACCCCTTATTACTAGATACATAACGGATGACTTTATCTACCATAATTTGGGCTTCTTCGGTAGTATTTACAGGAAATCTACCTATTCCTATTTCTAGTGTATGATCTCCCGTTTTTTTTTCTATCCATTCTCCTTCTCCATCTTCCAAAAATCCATAATAATCATCCGATCCATAAGTGTTTACATTGTGGTATGATTGTCTTGCCTCATAGGTAGGCACAAGGTTGGTGTTATCTTTTGTAATGTCTTTATAGTCATAAGAAGCGTCACCAAAGAGTAATAAGTATTTCAATTCATTACTTCCTGTATTTCTCTCATAAAGCATTTTTGTAAAGTCTCTAATTGCAGTAATATCTTGCTTTCCAGATGAAAACTCATTGTATATTTTTTTTGGCGTGGTTATATAGACTGATAAATTTTCATAATTTCTTTTGAATGTAGCCAATTCTTCTGCCTGAGTAAGAAACCTTGGGTGAGTAATGATTAATAAATTTGGAGAAGTCACTCCGTGTAAATTTTGATTGTTGATCCTGCCCACATAACTAGGTGTAGCAATATTGCTCGCTTTGAATAAAATATATTCTTCAAGGGCTTTTTCTGAACTTGTAAAAGCAAGTTTTCCATTATAACTCTGTAAATTAATAATTGCTGGTTGGGCATATTCATCTACTTTCCATACTTGATAGTCCGCATTAGTTTCGTCAATCAAAAAAGTAGTTGAATCAAACTCTAATTGTTTGATGTTTCTAAAGACTGTTTGGTTACCATAAGATTGTAAATGACGAGAATAATTTATTCGGACATAATTCACAAATGCTCTTGCAGATTTATTACCATTGTCATTATGAGTGATTTCAATTTTGTATGATGAGCTTGGTGCTAAAACTTGCTGAAGTGCCTGTGTTACTCCAACTGTTCCATACGACCCTGACACTGTTTTTTTCAGAGAGAGTGCTTCAGCTTTTTGATTGTTGACCTCTACTTTAAACGTGGTACTAACACCTGCCGATTGATGCGTGTAGCCAGTGGTCAATATTATACTGTCTTGTACTCCTGGAGTATTAAAATTATAAATATGTTTACTTTTTCTTTCAAAAGATTCTCCTTCCCATTCACGCCCAGAGTTTAACAGTTTATTCAAATCTTTTTCATGATATGCCATGTAGTTATAGTTATCAACTATATGGCTACTAATTGGTAATGAAGCTTGAGTTGTCATCCTATTTGCAGGACTATCTTTTATTGTAATATAATAATAGTTTGCATCCGAATAGATATTTCTTTTTTGAACTAATGCTGGAAAAGGACGATATTGTCCTGAGCCAAGTTCCTCAAACTCAACCTGATGAGCTCCTTGTGCATAAAATAAAGCATAATCTCCATCGTCAAACGAACCATCAGACTCACCACTTACATATAGCGGTAGCTCAGCAAGGTCGTAAGTCCTACTTATTGCACTGTTTTGTGGTAAAATAGCTCCGCCATTACCATATACAGCTAAGTTTTGAGGGTTAATGTTATCGGTATTAATACCGATAGACTCCAAGTAATTTTTGTCAATTTTATAAATACCATTATTCGATATCTTTATCTTGTACCAAGAGCCTTGTGCTAATACACTTTTTGTAACAGGATCTTGCTGAGCAAATGTTACCGTCAAAACAAAAAATGAAACGATATATAGGATTTTCTTTTTCATAATAGGTGAAAGCTACACTTTTTGGTATTAAAATATTGCCAAATAAACAATAAAACAAGTAGTTTGTCTTTAACGAACATTATGCCTAGTTATTGTATTTAAACTTAACATATGAAATAAGAACATACGTACTATAAATATATACTGGAGAAAGCCAACCAGTAACCACTATCAACACTAAACTAATCATAACTAATGCTAATTCGGGATATAATTTCTTGATTCCTTCTCCTTTTTTGATTTTAAAAGCAATAAACTTATCACTTGATATTAACAAAAAAGAAACAAGCATAGTAATAACAAGCAGTACTTTCGGATGATATAAATGCTCGACAATCTCAGACAATTCTAAAAACCCATTATAATATATACCGCCTATAAAGATAGCCGTAATAGGAGTCGGAACGCCAATAAAATTACTGCTTTGCTCAGTAGAAGTATTAAATTTAGCCAATCTATAAGCAGAAAAAACAGGAATCATAAAGCCCAAATAAGGCAACAAATTACTTGGGATTATACCCGTACATTCTCCATTACACGAGTGTAATAACATCATTTGATACATCATCATTCCAGGTAAAACCCCAAACGTAATCATATCTGCTAAGCTATCTAGCTCCTTACCAATATCCGAACTCACCTTAAGTGCTCTTGCCACCAAACCATCAGCAAAATCAAACACCAATGCCAAAATCATACAAATAATTGCCAATACAGGTCGTTGCTCACTTACAAACAAAATGCCCAAACAGCCCATTAAGACATTTCCTGATGTAATTATATTCGGAATATGTTTTTTCATAATTGTAAAAATGGGTTGTTTTCTTTTTCATAACCAATAGTCGTTTCACTACCGTGACCTGGGTAAATAATCGTATCATCTGGCAAAGCAAACATTACTGTCCTGATTGCATTAATTAAAGTGTCATGATCTCCATAAGGCAAGTCAGTGCGGCCAATACTTGCTCTAAACAATACATCCCCGCCAATACAAAAGCTTTGCCCCTCGTGATAAAAAACCACATGACCAGGAGCATGACCTGGCACAAAAAGTACACTTAATTCACTGTTTCCAAACTGAATTTTATCTTTTAATAAAAAATCGTAATCAGTATGGGCATATAAAGGAAATCCATAATTCTGAGCCACAGTAGGGATTGCTCTCAAGATAACCTCTTCTTTCGGGTGAATCCCCAATTGCACTTTATACTTTTCTTTTACATAAAAATTACCCAACACATGATCAATATGACAGTGAGTATTAATAAGCATCACCACTTTTAAACTCTTAGTAGCAATAAAATCCGATAACTCATCCTTCTCATGTTTTTCGTAACATCCAGGGTCTATCACTACACATTCCTTTGTCTCGTCATAAAGCAAATACATATTTTCGCCAAAGGCATTAAAACAGAACTTTTGTACACTAATCATTTAATAATTATTTATAATCTAAGTAAAGGTATTAAATCACTAGAAATAATCCGCCACTGGTCAATATTATATTTGCAATAAAATAAGTTGCATTATGTTTAAAAAGACGGTAGGTTAAGACCGTTGCAAGGTAAGTAGTTTGTTTTTCCAGAATTTTTCATCTTATGCTATGCAAAAGACAAGTCATCAAAGCTTTGCAGATAGTATCTGCAACCAATAGCGTCCTAAATGTAAAAAGGGAGAGGAAAATTAAGTAATACCATATTGACTATAATCTACGTCAATTATCTTGTTTGTTTTTCACATTCTCTTCGTTAAAATAATCTACCGTAACTAGTTATGCTAAATTATTTTGCCTTAATAATGCAAAAAACAATTCAATCTAATCTAGACGCATATTACGATCAAAATGGTATAACTCAAATTATTTTTGAGGTGACCAACAAAAAAGACCTCTCTCATGATGAATTTATTTTCTCAAATAATCTCAAAATTAGACAGGACTATCTTTTCTACGCTAGTAAAGGAAAAACAAACAGATAAACACCAAAAAGGAAATACAAGCTGGACTCACTTAATATCGATGCTTTTTTGTCAATTTGCAAAAAGCCAATCGGTAAGAGATATTAGTAACGGTCTTCGTTCTGCCACTGGAAACTTGAATCATCTAGGCATTTTAAAAGCACCGTCAAAATCAACAGCGAGCTATCAAAATAAACATAGAGACTGGACATTGTTTCGAGATTATTACTATGAATTTCAAAATCGTTTAGGACAGCGAGCAGTTCTTACTTATTGAAAGTGTTAATACAATATTTCTTGAGTAGCTTGTTTGTCTAACAATGGAAAGTTGATATTTAGCATAATCTCATGAGTAGCGAGTCTTCCCGCTCTTCTCAGCTGGCTGTCAGTCGGGACATCAAATGAATAACCTGCTTTGAGATAATCATTGAGCTGTACTTGCCCCATTAACACAACTGATCCAAGAGTTTTACGATCTGTTTTTCGGAAGGAAGCACCCACCCAAATTTTCTCTTTAAAATAAGCACTAATGTTCATGTCAATATTTACCCTAGTACCTTCTACTCCAGCAGTATTTTGAACCTTGTCCACAACACGAAATAAGAGTGATGGCTTAACGACTACTCCGCTTACGAGTTTAATAACATATCCACCAGTAATATAATAATGTCGCAAAAACTGGATCGCAGTTACTTTGTTTTCGGAAGAAATCTCCGTAGCAATAAACTTAGGAATAGAAACACCTGCAAAAAAATGTTTAGCAGTATAAATTGCACCAAAGCCGAAATTAGGTGCATTTTTACGAAAAGTTACATTTTGAAGGTTAGGATCTTCGCTTTTAATTAAGAGCTTATGAGCATTGGCATTATTGACATCTGATCCTCTATTGGCAAAATCAATAGAGTAGTTATTAAACCCTCCTGTAACTCCAAAGTTTAATTTATTTTCTCTGAACCTAAGGTGGTAAGCTAACGCTAATTGAACCTCAGTATTAGACGTTATCCCATAAGACTCTTTTGAGACTGTAATCCCTGCCCCCATTTTGGGTACAGGTAATGAAGTGTGAAAATTAGCTGCATATGTAGTAGGGCTTCCTTGTATTCCTGTCCATTGCCACCTACCAGTAGTGGTAAGCATTGCCATCTCATGCAAGCCAGCATAAGCAGGGTTTAATATCATTGGGTTAAACATATATTGAGAATATAAGGGGTCTTGCTGAGCCTGAACGCCAAATATTGTCATCAATAATCCCACGAAAAAAACTACCTTCGAAAATATTTTCATCTCTCTAATTAATCAAGTGAATGGTAACAAATATAGGTATATATTATTTGGGACACAATAGTAAGCGAATAATCAAATAATTTAGCCTTAAAGGCTAATAAAAAAACGGACCGACTTGATAAAATCCGAATAAACAGGATTTGACTGCTACCTAATCGCAATCTTCCACTGTTACCTCTTACAAGAAGAGACCGCAAAGCGGTTGAGGCCTGATTTTGAAGAGACTAGCTAAGTCGGTATTGATATAGTGTTGATTTTATCAATATAGTGTCAGTCCGTTATGGTTACAATATAGAAAAAGTTATTGATTTTTCTTAGCTTCTATACTCATAGTTGTGTGAGGTACTATTCTAAGCCTATCTTTTTGGATTAATTCCCCTGTTACTAAGCAAACTCCGTATGTTCCATTTTTAATACGAACCAGAGCATTTTCTAAGTTTCGAATATATTTACTTTGTCGAGCGGCTTGCTGTTGTAGGCTTTCTTTTGCCAATGTTTCTGAACCATTATCAAAAGATAAAGCACCGTTTCCCCCTGAAATATCTTCACTTTTTCGTTTAGAGGAGGCATCTACACAAAGATCTAGTTCTTTTTGGGCTGTATTGAGTTTTGATTGCAATAACTCTTCAAATTCTAATAATTCTTCTTTACTATACTTTATTCTTTTTTCCATAGCGGTATTGATTAAAGGTTAAAAATTACTTAATTTTTATAGTGTTTTACAAAAATTAGAGCAAAAGAGTTACGAAATGGGGATAATTTCTTTTTAAAACTACTTAAAGAAAAAATAGTCACATTCATTTACAAAATAATTTTTATCTTTGTGCTTTGATTTAATTGATGATAAAATGAGAGTAGCAGTAGTAGGAGCCACTGGCTTAGTAGGTGGTGAGATGTTAGAAGTATTAAGAGAGTTTAACTTCCCAGTGACGGAACTAATTCCAGTTGCCTCGGCACGTTCTGCGGGTAAGAAGATTAAATACGCAGGAAAGGACTATGAAGTAACTACACTTGATAAAGCAGTAGATATGAATATAGATATCGCTATTTTTTCGGCAGGAGGGGATACTTCGATAGAGTGGGCACCTAAATTTGCCGCAGCGGGAGCGACAGTTGTAGATAACTCTTCAGCGTGGAGAATGGATCCAACCAAAAAATTAATAGTACCAGAGATTAATGCAAAAGAATTAACTAAGCAAGATAAAATCATTGCAAATCCTAACTGTTCAACAATCCAAATGGTATTGGCTTTAGCTCCTTTGAGAGATAAATATGGAATCAAACGCGTTGTTGTTTCTACCTACCAATCAGTAACTGGGTCAGGAAAAGCAGCAATTGACCAATTACAAGCTGAAAGAAGGGGTGATGACTCGGTAGAGAAATGCTATCCTCACGAAATTGATTTGAATGTTATTCCTCATATTGACGTGTTCCAAGAAAATGGATACACAAAAGAGGAAATGAAAATGATTAAGGAGACTAAAAAAATATTTTCAGATGAATCTATTCAAGTTACTGCCACTACTGTGCGCTTACCTGTAATGGGAGGACATTCAGAATCAATTAATATCGAATTTAAAAATGATTTTACACTAGAAGAAGTTCGCAAACTACTTTCTAATACTAACGGAATCATCGTACAAGATGATCCTGCCAACAATGTTTATCCAATGCCAAAATTTGCACACAAGAAAAATGAAGTTTTTGTGGGAAGATTGCGTAGAGATGAATCTCAAGCAAACACGCTTAATATGTGGAATGTAGCAGATAACTTACGTAAAGGTGCTGCTACAAATGCGGTACAAATTGCTCAATACTTGGTTGAAAATAATCTTGTAGATACTTCTGTAAAAGGATAATATGAAACTTACTCTTGAAGAGAAAGAATTTATTCAACAAAACATAAAAGCAAACATTGTTAATTTGGCTTTAAAAACCCATGGGAGACTTCCTCGCATGGGTTTTTTGTTAGAGCAGATTAGAGCACGTCAAAAGGCAAAAAAGAAATTGCCAGTTTGGGTTAATAATGATGATGTATTGTTCTATTCTAAATTGAGTACAGAGCAGTGTAGTTCAGAACTTACTGCTCGACACAAAGCATCATTAGTACAAGGCAATCATTTGCTAGACCTATGCGGAGGATTTGGCGTAGACGATGTAGCTTTTAGTCAAGTTTTTGAAAAGGTAACAGCATTAGAACAAGAGGCTGGATTGGTCGAAATTACACAACACAATCACACAACATTAGGCAGAAAAAATATAACGGTACTGAATATAAGGGCTGAAAAATTTCTCAAAAATCATTCAAAAAAGTATGATTGTATTTATGTAGACCCTGCACGTAGAGATGAAAAAAACACTAAACTGGTTTCTTTTTTGGATTGTTCTCCTAACGTATTGGAATTAGCTCTTTTTGATTACACTGATGTCATTTTGATAAAAGCATCTCCAATGCTGGACATCTCTCAAAGCATTAAGGATTTAAAATTTATAAAGGAAATTCATATTGTAGCTGTTAATAATGAGTGTAAAGAGTTACTGTTTTTATTAGAGAAGGGCTATCTAGGTAAGATTAATTATACCTGTATAGATTTATCCACTAAGCAAGAGTTAATTTACAAAATCAAAAATTCATACAAAAATATAGCGTACAATATACCTCTTAAATATGTTTACGAGCCTAACGTAAGCATCATGAAAGCAGGCTGTTTTGAGGAGTTGTGTTTAAAGTATGATTTAGAAAAATTACATCCTAATACTAATTTTTTTACATCTAATGCTTTGATAAATGATTTTATGGGTAGGGTCTTTGAGGTAGAAAAGACACTGGCTTATAAGCCTAAAGATATCAGACAAGAACATATCAAAAAAGCCAATATTATTTGTAGAAATTTTCCTTTAAGTCCTGAAGAACTAAGGATAAAGTTTAAAATTAAAGACGGAGGAGATATTCATTTGTTATTTTTTACGAATAAAGAGAGCAAACTTTGTGTCATGTTGACTAAAAGAATTTAATTGAGTAGTATTTTCCTAGGAAATTACGTTTAATACATTTGGTATCAATAGCGTCCTAGATGTTTTTGTGATGCAGAAAAATATTTCACTACTCTGTTTAAATGGACATTTTTCATTGCTTTTAAAATAATACCAGTTTAACTATAATATGAGTCTAATTTAGATTGAATTGTTTTTTGCAATATCGAGGAAAAATGATTTAGCATAACTGGTTACGGTAAATTATTTTAACGAAGAGAGTATAAAAACAAACAGGATAAATGACTTGTCTTATAGTTAAAATGGTATAACACCCCTTGTATATCAATTTTCATTGGTGAACTTGGCGGATCAAAAGGTTCATCAAGCCATTTTTGTAGGTCTATTTTCACAAAAAGATTTAAGCGTATAAATGCTACTAAATTGGAAAGTATCCAAGGGTATTTGGCTATTGCTTTTAAGTATTTTAGGACGAGTATCGTAATCAAGGCTGTCCCAAATATTGAGTAACGAGAAATCATTATAAAACCTGTCTGCTACAATAACACTTCCTTTCAGTAAAGGAATGTCATAAACCCCTTTGTTGTCAGCTGTTTTTCCATCTGTAATATTGACGTATGCAGGTAAATTACCGTCATAATCGAACAATGTATGCATCTTAATGGCACCTTTTTGTGTTTTGTACCGTGCCCAATCAAATAAACTTAAACAGAGACTAACGGTAGAGGAATCGAGCAGGAATATTTTTGATTTAATTCTAAACTTCACTTGCTTAAAACCTGCTTGCTGTCCTAAACGATTTTGAAGTTCATAGTAATAATCTCGAAACAATGTCCAGTCTTTACGTTTATTTTGACGGTGCTTTTAAAATGCCTAGATGATTCAAGTTTCCAGTGGCAGAACG
>CAZEGV010000013.1:0-44219 GCA_964511645.1 uncultured Cytophagales bacterium | reverse complement strand
ATTAAATGTAAAATAATGAAGGAAAAGCTTGTTTTTTAGCTCAGTTCTTTGTTATTCTTCAGGTTGATGTATTTAATATTCCACCAGAACTTTATTAACCAATTTAAATCGTTAAAATAATTGTTAGATAAATCAACTTTAGTTAATTTATTTAACTCAGTGTATGAGTATGGTAATGAAATTAGATTATTATGTGATAAATATAATTCTCTTAAATCCGTTTGATTCCCTAAATTTTCAGGTAAATCAACCAAATCGCAATTTGACAAATCTAAAACTGTAAGATTAAATTTAGCGTTATTTAGTACTACTTTTAAATCAACTTGATTTAAACCTTGATTCAGAGATAAGTTTAAATACTTTAAGTTTTTTAATTCGGACAATTCAACAGGAATAGACTTAAGCCCGTTATTTGATAAATCAAGTTCAACTAGATTTTTATATTTTAGAATTTCAATTGGAAACTCTGTTAATCCTTTATTGCTTAAATCAATTTTGGTTATTGAACTAGGTTGAGGTATTTGGTTTTGAGAAAACAATACATAAGAACTCAACAAAAAATAAACAAACAAAATCTTATACATAGGAGTTTTTAAACGTGAATTATACAATATAGCGATATTTTATTGAATTTAAAAATATTGAATCCTTTATTAAAAACACTACCCATTTTATCAACTTCATTAAAACTAAAAAAGGGAGCTATAGCTCCCTTTTTAGTATCTAATAAATTAGCTATTACATTTTAAAACTTAATCCAAAATCAATACTTGAATGACCATATCCAACAGCTCCATATAAAGAAAATGAAGGAGAAAAGTTAACTCTACCTCCCACTTTTGCAGAAAAGTAAGCAGGAATATATGGTTGGTTATTAAAATTATGATCTCCAAGTCTCAATCTTGCTGCAGTTTTAACTTTTGCGAAGACATCATACTTATCTGGCATATTTGGAATTAACCAATCAAAATAATAATGAGCAACTACACCAGCATTTAATAATAATACAGGTTTCTGTACATAATTACCACTAATAAACGGATTATTATTATTATTTACCCAAACACCATATGAAGCTATACCAATTCCAACATAAGGTGCTATCGTTAAATTATCTACAAACATTGGTATTTCAAATTCTCCATTAATCATACCTCCAAATCCACCACTAAAAGTTGGTGATACATAAATATTAAGAGCTTTACCAACATCAGAAGACCCTTGTGCTTTAGAAATTACGACAGAACCCATTAGTAATAGTCCTATTAAAAAAATCTTTTTCATAATAATATATTTTTATTTATAGGTACAAAGTTAATCAATTAATAACAAATAGGTAATCTCTCAAAAGAGTGATTTATCTCAATTAATTGTTAATAACACCAAAAAACTTACAGCTAATTCTATTTTTGAGATGAGAAGTTGACTTGTACAACACAAAAACAACAATGGAATAAACAAAATTCATTACTTTTACCATAATGAATCTATTCAAAACCTTTTTTTCTCGTAAACCAAAATTAGCACCAATTGAGTATTCAATTCTAAACACTGATTTACACTCACATTTAATTCCTGGAATTGATGATGGTTCTAAAAATTTAGAAGATAGTTTAGCTATGCTTAAACGTTTTTCTGAACTAGGTTTTAAAAAAGTTATCACCACCCCTCATGTCATGAGTGACTTTTATAAAAATACACCTGAAATTATTTTAGGTGGATTAGAAAAAGTCAAACAAGCTTTAAAAGAAGCAGGTATTCAAATTGAAATTGAAGCGGCTGCAGAATACTATTTAGACCTTCATTTTGAAGAATTGATTGAGCAACATAATTTACTAACCTTTGGTGATAACCACGTCTTATTTGAATTATCTTTTAGTAGTGAACCTCCACGTGTAAAAGAGGCTATATTTAATTTACAAACACAAAACTATAAGCCTATCATGGCTCATGTTGAACGTTATCCTTTTTACTTTAATGAATTTGAAAAAATTGAAGACTTTAGAAACAGAGGATGCTTAATTCAATTAAATATTAATTCTCTTTCTGGTCAATATGGACCGGCTGTTAAAAAAATGGCAGAAGATATGATCGACCGTGATTTAATTGATGTCATTGGTTCTGACTGCCATCATTTAGGACATTTAGACCTAATGGAATCTGTAAGAACGAATCCTTATTTACATAAAATTGTAACTAAAGAAGGGCTTTTGAATAGAACGCTATAAGTATTCAATTAAGATTAACCTTTTATAATACATATAAAATTAAAAGAGCCAATACATAAAATGTATTGGCTCTTTTTAATTATTAATGTGATTTATTATACCACAATATTTACAATTTTACCTGGTACCACAATCATCTTTTTAGGTGTTTTACCATCTAGCCACTTTTGAGATTGTTCAGCTTCTAGAACAGCTTTTTCAATTTCATCTTTGCTTAATGTTGTTGGTAACTCTAATTTGAATCTCATTTTACCATTAAAAGATACAGGATAAGCATATTCACTTTCTACTAAAAAGCCTGCATTGAATACAGGGAATTTAGCAAATGAAATACTTTCAGTCTCTCCTAATTTCTGCCATAACTCTTCACAAATGTGAGGGGCATAAGACGAAATTAAAATAGTTAAATCTTTTAAAATTTCTTTATTATTACATTTTTGAGCTTGTAACTCATTCACGGCAATCATAAAGTTAGACACACCTGTATTGAAAGAAAAACGTTCTAAATCGCCTTGTAATTTCTTTATGGTTGTGTGTAATGTTTTATATGATTTCTTATCGGCCTCACCATCTGTTACCACAAATTCACCCGCTTCATTGTGAAATAAACGCCAGAATTTACGTAAGAAATTGTGCACGCCACTAATTCCTTTTGTATCCCAAGGCTTAGCTTGTTCTAAAGGTCCTAAGAACATTTCATAACAACGTAATGTATCTGCTCCAAATTTATCTATAACACTTGGTCTAAGTATATTTCCTTCAAAATCAACATAATTATCAGGAGGAACGACATTAAATTTCGATTTAGACATTTTCTCTACCTCTCTGCTACATTTATAACCTCCAGAATTATCAGTATAAAATTGACAATCAAACAAATAAGTAAACATAGGGTCTTTTGAAGCTTCTTCAATATTTAAAATATCGTTTTCTACATATTTAATATCAATATGTCGTTTTACCACTTGTAAACGACATACTTCATTTCCAGAATTTTTATCAAAATTTGTATTCGAAAATTTATTAAGAATCCATTTTTCAATATCAGTATTATCCTTAGATGTTTTTATATTTTTATATTCATCTTCTTTCAATAATATAAAAAATGGTCGTTTTAATGGACTACTTGAAGGTTTATTAGAATTAGACACTAAATTTGTTGATGAGTTCTTGTTATATTCAACCCATACTCCATAAACAAATGCACTTTGTCCCAAAATCATCCCTTGGTTAATCATTTTTTTGAAAGGTTCATCAAAATTAATAAATCCTTTATCGGCTAAAAATTTTGTCCAAAATCTAGAATATAATAAGTGACCTGTAGCGTGTTCAGCACCACCCACATATAAATCCACTTGATTCCAATAGTCCGCTTTTTCTTTGCTTACAAATTCAGCTTCATTCTTTGGATCCATATATCTTAAGAAATACCAAGAACTCCCTGCCCAACCTGGCATAGTATTGAATTCCATTCGGTCTCCTTCAAATACATTCCACGCTTCATTTTTAGCTCTCGCTAAAGGTGGTTCACCATCTTCAGTTGGTAAGTACGCATCCACTTCTGGTAAAGTCACGGGTAATTTAGCATCCTCTACTAAATAAGGTGTATCTCCTTTATAATATACAGGAAATGGTTCTCCCCAATAGCGTTGTCTAGAAAATACAGCGTCACGTAATCTATAATTCGTTTGCCCTTTTCCTATTTCTCTTTTTTCAATTTCGTAAATCGCTAATTTAATCGCTTTCTTTACTTTTAAACCGTCTAAGAAATCAGAATTACAAATCTTTCCTTCTTTGTCTGTATGTGCTTTTTCAGAGATATCAACTCCTTCAAAAATATTTTTAATTTCAATATCAAAATGATTAGCAAAATCCCAATCACGTTGATCACCACAAGGAACCGCCATAACTGCTCCCGTTCCGTAACCCACTAATACATAATCACCAATCCAAATTTGAACTTTGTCTCCAGTAAATGGGTGAATCGTATACGAACCTGTAAATTGACCCGTAATGTTTTTTACATCCGCTTGTCTATCACGTTCAGTTTTTAAACTCGCTTGTTTTTTATAATCTGCAACACCTGCTTTAAATTCATCAGTTGTTAATTCATCCACTAAATCGTGTTCTGGTGCTAACACCATAAAATTAACACCAAAAATAGTATCTGGTCTTGTTGTAAATACAGCTATTGAGTCTTCTCTATTTTCTATTTTAAATTCAACAGAAGCACCAACCGATTTTCCAATCCAGTTTTTTTGTTGCTCTTTAATTGAATCCGTCCAATCTACAGTATCTAATCCAGAAATTAATCGATCAGCATAAGCAGAAATTCGCATACTCCACTGACGCATTAATTTTTGTTCCACTGGAAATCCACCACGCTCAGAAACACCGTCTTTAATTTCATCATTCGCTAAAACAGTTCCTAATTGAGGACACCAATTCACCCAGCTATCCGCTAAATAGGTTAAACGGTAACTCATTAAGATTTCACGTTGCTTATCCTCAGTAAATTCATTCCATTGCTCAGCAGTAAATGAATCTATTTCATCACAGACAGCATTTACAGCAGAATTCCCCTCATTTTCGAAAATAACAATTAAGTCAGAAATGTCTTGTGCTTTATTAGCATCCTTATTATACCAAGAGGCAAAAATTTGTTTAAAAATCCATTGTGTCCATTTATAATATTCTGGAGAAGACGTTTGAACTTGTCTATCCCAGTCAAATGAAAATCCAATTTTATCCAATTGATCACGGTAACGTGCTAAATTTTTATCTGTTGTAATAGCAGGGTGTTGTCCTGTTTGAATAGCATATTGCTCAGCTGGTAAACCAAAAGAATCATATCCCATTGGGTGCAGTACATTAAATCCTAATAATCTTTTATAACGCGCATAAATATCAGATGCAATATACCCAAGTGGATGTCCAACATGTAAACCTGCACCAGAAGGATAAGGAAACATATCTAACCCATAATATTTTGGTTTTTCTGAATTATCTTCAGCTTTGAATGTTTTATTTTCAGCCCAAAATTGGCGCCATTTAGTTTCAATTTGATTAAAAGTATACTCCATTTTATATCTACTAGTCGTTTATAATGATTTGCTTTAAAATTACCTTTTATAAAAAATGAAATTTTAAAGAAATACAAATATAATAATTAGATAGGAGTAGCCTTTTAAAACTTAAAAAACAATTAGAAAGTAATCTCTAATTGTTTTTTAAGTCTCTATTCTATTCTTTATATATTAGTCACGCTTATCTATATAGAAAATTCTCTTCTACATCAACTAATTTAATAGCACTCATTTTTCCTTTTTTTCTAATATAATCCACTACATTATTTCCTACAGAAGAGCAAGAAATTGGATTATTTAAATTAACATTCTCAGTTGACAGTCCCTCTTTAATTGTCCAACTCACCGCTTTTATTATTTCTTTCGCTCCTTCTTTTTCACCTAAATAATCTAATAGTAGTGCACCTGATAAAATGGTCGCTATCGGATTTGCTTTATTTAATCCCTTAAGTTGGGAATAAGAGTCTTGGTATGATTCGAATAACGCAGCAGAATTTCCAATTGATGAAGAAGCTAAGCGCCCTAAAGAACCACTTAATACGCTTGCTAAATCAGATAATATGTCACCGAACATATTTTCAGTTAAAATAACATCAAACTGTTTTGGATTTGAAACTAATTGCATTGATGCATTATCAACATACATATACGTTAGTTCAACATCTGGATAATCAAACGCAATTTCAGTTACGACCTTACGCCATAAACGAGAATTTTCTAACACATTAGCTTTACCTACTAAACATAATCTCCCCGATCTGTCTTCTGCAGCTTTAAATGCTAAGTGTGCCATTCTTTCAATTTCACTAACTGAGTATTCGCAAAAATCAGAATCTTTTTTTGTTGTCAGCTCCTTCTTCCCAGAATAAATACCTCCCGTTAATTCTCTAAAGATAACAATATCGGTACCATCTACCACTGCTGATTTTAAAGGAGATTGTTCAATTGATGAATTACTAATCTCCACCGCTCTGATATTAGCATACAACCCTAAAGATTGTCTCAATTTTAATAAACCTTCTTCTGGTCTTACTTCTAAAATCGGATCACTATCGTATTTCGAATCTTCAATTGCACCTAATAAAGTAACATCTGAGGCAAGGCAACTTTCAACGACCTCATCCGTTAAAGGGATTCCAGTTTTATCTATACTAACTGCTCCAATTAATTGAGTATCAAAATCAAGTTTAAAATTAAACCGTTCAGCACATGCCTTTAAAACTTTAACCGTTTCGTTTGTAACTTCTGGTCCAATACCATCACCTGGTAATACTGAAATTTTGTAAGTGTTATTCATATTTCTAATTAAGTATTATTCAAATTTTTATATATCTATTTTCACATTAACTAAGTCATCACAAAAAAACTAAACCAATCAGCTATTTTAAGTTTCTCCTGAAGAGATACCCCACATTCAACATCTGGTTTTTACGTCTTAAAATTGTATCAAAATATTTGTCCGAATTACTTGTTAATTTTAAATAATTTAACGAATATTGAACTATTCTCATTAATTTCAGTTACCGATTTTTTCACAAAACGGACTGTCAAACCAACACTAATAATTGTCTTTCCCTTTATTAATAAGACTTTATAATAAAATAAATCCCAATGCCCAAACAACTAACATATCAGTTATTTACATTAATTAAATCATTAAGTAAGGCAGAAAAAAGAAATTTTTCTATTTATGCCAAAAGAAATTCGGTTGATAAGGAAATGAAATTCTTTATCTTATTTCAAGCATTAGAAGGACAATTAATCTATGATGAGAAAAAGCTATTAAAGAAATTAACACAAACTACAAAATCGCAGTTGTCAAATTTAAAAGCCCATTTATATGACCAAATTCTAGTTAGTTTAAGGCTGTTAAATCGTAAAGATGATGATATCAAATTATATGAAACTATTGGGTTTGCAAAAATATTGTTTAAAAAAGGGCTTTACCTTCAAAGTTTAGTGCAATTAGCAAAAGCTAAGGATAGTGCTCAAAATTTACAACAAGAAATAGTACTATTGGAAATTATAGAGTTTGAAAAGTATATAGAATCCAATCATATCACTAGAAGTCATGCGTCTCGTTCTGAAGAATTAACAAGACAAGCTTCTAATACAAGACATTCAATCGTGACCGAAAGTGAATGGTCTGATTTTTCAATTCAATTGTATGGGTTATATTTAAAAACTGGTCATGTTAGAAATGAAAGAGACTATGAACAAGTAAAGTTTTTTTTCAATAGTGGGTTACCAAAACATAATACCCATAATATTAGTTTTTATGGTAAGGTGTATCGTTTTCAATGTTATGTTTGGTACAATTTTATAATTCAAAAATTTGATAGGTGTTATTATTATTCTTTAAAATGGGTCAATCTATTTGACGAGAACCCCGTATTTAAGGCAAAAGAAACTAGTCTTTACCTCAAAGGCTTACACAATGTAATTTCAGCTTTATTTTACTGTTACAGTGGAACACGATTTACTACTTATCAAAATATATTAAATAACTTTGTTGAAGAGAATCAATCAAAATTCTCCTTAAGAACAAAATCACAAGCTTTTTTATTTACTGAAACAGCCCATTTAAATGGTATCTTTTTAAGAGCTGAATTCGAAAATGGCAAGTCTCACCTAGACCAATTAGAACTTCAAATAGAAGATTACTCCAATTATATAGATGGCCATAGAAAGATTATACTTCATTACAAAATGGCTTGCGTTAATTTTGGTGCGGCAGACTTCAAAGGTTGTATCAAATATTTAAACCTTATTATAAATGCAGCTACCACCGATTTAAAGGAAGATTTACAATGTTTTGCACGGATTTTAAGTTTAATTGCCCATTACGAACTAGGTAATAATGATTTAATTGATCATCAAATTAGATCTACCTACCGCTTTTTATTAAATATGAAAGATATGCAAATGGTACAAAAAGAGATTATAAATTTTTTGAAGAATTCGGTGTATATGAACAGAGGAGATTTAACAATTGAGTTTACGAATTTGAAAGGGAGGTTAGAAAAAATTTACGCCAATAAATACGAAAGAAGACCTTTTTTATATTTAGATTTATTGAGTTGGTTAGAAAGTAAAATTGAACATGTACCGGTAGCCCAGGTAGTAAAAAGGCGTTTAAATAATGGAAAGGGATATCAATTTTAACACTCTACAAACTCCTAATCAATTAGATACATTAAAAACTAACACCTAATTCATCATATAAGTTTGAGACGTACTCTTTTCCAAAACGTCTTTTGGCTGATCGGTATTCAAATTTAGTAAACAAGACTTCAGCAATTTCCGTATAATCATCTTCCACAAATTCATTATAAGCTGTATATTCTATTTTCAAATTATTAAATTCAACCATACTTCTAACCAAAAACTCAAACAGTTCTTTATTTTTGGACTGCATAGCTTCCCATAATGGCCAAAATTGATCATTTTCTAATTGTCTCGAATTCAAAATCTTTGCAATAATATTAGTTTGATTATCATGTTTAACGCTTTTAACTTCAGCAAACATTTCATTAAATATGAGCTTTGAAATTTCTGTATTATTGCTTTTTATGGCATGTTCTAATCCATAAAACGTGTTCCCACTATCATCTATCATATCTGATGAAGTCTCCCAGTTTGGATCATTTTTAATTAATTTCCGTACATATTTAAAAACTTTTTCATTACCACCAGTTACAGCATCAACATATAAATCTGCTAATATATTTGGTTTTGCACCATGTTTAATCAACTCGAAAAACAACTGAGAATTCCCACTATTTGCGGCATAATGTAAAGGCGTTCTTCCATACGTATTAATCAAGTTTATATCTAAGTCTTTCTTTGACATTAAATAATTAAGAATTTTTGAATTGTATGTTTTAGAATTCACTCCGATTAAGTGAAATAGATTATTACCCTCATCACTGATTAAATTATAATCTGATTTTTCTTTTAATTTAAAAAACAAATCTTCTTTTCCATTAACAACGGATAACATTAATCCATTGTAATTATGAAAAATTTCACTTAACTGATTTACATTGGGATTTTTATCGAATAAAAACTCAGTGAGTTTAGTATTTTCATTTGAAATAGAAGTAACGAAAGCGATTGACAATTGTGTGTCAAAATCTTCAAAAATAGTTTTATTTTTTACAAATATTTTTGCTAAATCTAATCGCTCATTTTTAACCGCATACACAAAAGGATGCACTTCTAATATTTCATTATCATGAATTAAAATAGGAATCATTTCTTCAAATTTCCCTCCAGAATTTACATATTCTTGTAATGCAATAGCATCATTTTTGTCAATGATTTTTTTTAGACTTTGTGCATTAGAAAACACACTAAATAATAAGGCTACACCTAAAAATAATTCTTTCATACATTAAAGATAATAAAAATATCTATTAAATTATAAATGTAGTCATTACCTTTGTTACATGTCGGAAGAAATCATAAACAAAGTAGCCAAAGCAAATATCATTCAAATTGATCTAGGCGATTATCATACAAAAATTTCAATACAAGAGTTTGATATTAAACAAACACTTTGGCAAGAACTAGTTATTAAGGAAGACTTATTTCGTGAATTCATAACATCTTTTGATTGGAATTCTTTAACACAAAAGCACATTGCACTATATTGTTCAGTAGATGCCATCATTCCAGCGTGGGCCTTTATGTTGATTACAACTGAGTTAAAAAAAGTAAATGCAGAGATTTATTTTGGTGACAAAAAGGAAGTGGAGAGTCAACTATTTTTCACTAATTTGAAGGCCATTAATATAGCGGAATTAGAAGACCAACGTGTTATGGTTAAAGGCTGTTCAACAATTCCAAATCCGAATAGAGCATTTGTAGAGTTAACCAGTTTACTTGTACCAAAAGTGAAACTATTAATGTTTGGGGAACCTTGTTCTGCAGTACCAGTATTTAAAAGAAAAAAAGAATCTAAATAGTCTTAATCAATTTTTTAAGAATATTTTGCTATAAAAACGGTAACATCATCAACTTGTTCCATATCTCCACGCCATTCTTTTAATGTTTTTTCTAGTTTTTCAACTTGACTTTTACAATTTAAACTTGATAGTTCTAGTAGCATTTCTCTGAATCTTTTCTTCTTAAATTTACCCGGTTTTTCTTTACCGTTAAGATCTCCAAATTGATCAACAAACCCATCAGTATATAAGTAAATAGCATCTCCTGATTGGAGTTTTATTTGATGCAAGTCAAATTTTGGCTCAATAGGATAATAACCAACAGGACATCTTGTACCTTTTAATTCAATCAGTTCATTACCATTTCTAACGATAATCATATCTGAAAATCCACCAGAGAAATATAACAAATCCTTTTTTCTATCATACATACATAAAGAAGCATCCATTGAGTCCGCCCTTTTGTCACCTTGGTTTACAGAAAATCGTTCTTTTGCCACCTCCCTTAAAATTTCTAAAATCAAGTTTGGCTTTTCTGCTATATTACTGTTAATAACTGACTTAATGGCTTCAGTAGACATAGCAGCCAAAAAACTACCAGGAATTCCATGACCAGTGCAATCCGCAACTCCAAAATATAAATAGTCTCCTAAGTCATGAGCAAAGTAAAAATCTCCACTTACTCTATCTTTTGGACTAAAGAATACATCACTTTGCTCAAAAAAACTATCCAAAGTCGTTTTGTTTGGTATTAGTGATTTTTGCATATACTCTGCATAATTAATACTTTCGTCTAATTCTTTATACGTTTGTTTTAATTCTAAATTTGTTTTTTCTATTTGTTTTCTATTAAAGTCTAACTCAATATTTTTAACAATCAATTTTTCTTCCACGTTATCAGCCGTAATTTTCTTTGCTAACACATTGGCAACGCTTTCTAAAAATCTTTCAATTTCGAGATCTTTTTTAGCACCTTCTTTAGTATAAACATTAAGCATTCCTAAAACTCTTCCTCTATGAATAATAGGGATAACATAATGTCCTTTGGAAGCCACATCTTCTAAAGTAGTGACATGATTATCTTTAATTCCATTACAAAATAAATTAGTTTTTGAATTCAGCACTTTTCCACATACACAATGCCCTTTTGGAATTACAGATGACGTGTTTAATAATTTATCAATATTTTTATGAGCCGCTATATCTAAACTTCCATTTTTATTTGTTAAAGAAATTAAACCTTTCTGTTCGTTCGCTAGACTGCTAATTATTAATACTTTTTCTAACACTTCTTGTAAAAGAAAGATTAGTTGTTTATTTTTTGAAGTAATATTTAATATTTGATATAAATTAGATTGGTATTCTAATTCAGAGTTTAGTTTTTTAGTTACCAAAAATTCGTTTTCCATTTCTTGTTTTTGAGAAAAAATTTTTGATTTATATCTTTTATTTAACTTCTCCAAAAATAGTACGAAAAGAAGTACGAAAAAATAGAAAAAAGAAGACATACCAACGAAATAGTTGTAATAGTCAAAATCAACTTCAAGTTGATAAACATAAATCCCTAAACTTTCATTCAAAAAATCATAACAGAAAATTAATGGTAAAAGGATTAAGAAGCTAAGTAGCATTTGCTTTTTATTTCTAAGTCCAAAAAAAACAATTGGTATCATCAAATAAAGCATAGCAAATAGCTTAGGAACTAAATAACTCAAAAGATTAAAATTAAACCCTTCATATTGAGACAGTATACTAGCTATTGCAAATGAATACGTAGGAACAGCAATTAAAATAAATTTGGCACTCGTATATTTTTCATTAAACACTAGAAATATTGAAACGGTTGAAAGGAATAAACCTGATAACATGACAAACACTGCAGACTGAAAAGAACCAATGTTTCCATAGACAAAAACTGTAGCTAGCAACAAAAAAATAGACATACAAATTGAAAAAGCCTTTAATGCCCATATTTCGAATTTGTTATTATTACTTGAAAAACTAATATCTCCTTTCATAGAATTACAAATATACAAAATTTCAGGTAAAATCTCTTATTTTATTCGGTATAAATAACTACCTTTACGTTTAGTAAAATGTACACATTATGGCAAAATTACAAACAGCAAATATTTCAATTGACAGCAAATACAAGAATGAAGTTTTAAACGATTTTAGAATTGCGAGAACCTCTAGAGAAGTTTCTTTAATGGGTAGACGTGAAGTTCTATCTGGTAAAGCAAAATTTGGAATTTTTGGTGATGGAAAGGAAGTTGCTCAATTAGCAATGGCTAAACAATTCAAAAACGGTGATTTCAGATCAGGTTATTATAGAGATCAAACTTTTATGATGGCCATTGGTGCATTAACTGTAAAGCAATATTTTGCTGCTTTATATGCCCATACTGATGTTGAAAAAGAACCGGCTTCTGGTGGTCGTCAAATGGGTGGGCATTTTGCTACACGTAGTTTGAATGCTGATGGTAGCTGGAAAAATTTAATGGAACAAAAAAATAGTTCTGCTGACATTTCTCCAACAGCAGGTCAAATGCCACGTTTAGTTGGTTTGGCTTTAGCTTCTAAAGTGTACCGTAAAAGTAAAGCTTTACATGGTATGACTAATTTTACAAATAAAGGTAATGAAGTAGCCTTTGGTACTATTGGTGATGCAAGTACAAGTGAAGGTCCGTTTTGGGAATCTATAAATGCAGCTGGTGTGTTACAAATACCTTTTGCCATGTCTGTTTGGGATGATGGTTACGGAATTTCTGTAGCAAGAAAACACCAAACCACTAAAGATAGTATTTCAGATGCTTTATCTGGGATGCAAAGAAACGAAACGACCCCTGGATATGAAATTTTCATTACTAAAGGTTGGGATTATCCATCACTTTGTGAAACATACGAAAAAGCAATTAAATTATGCAGAGACGAACACGTTCCTGTATTAATTCACGTGAAAGAAGTTAATCAACCACAAGGACATTCAACTTCTGGTTCTCACGAAAGATATAAGTCTGAAGAACGTTTAAAATGGGAAGTTGAATTCGATTGTATAGAAAAATTTAAAGCCTTTATATTAGAGTCTGAAATTGCAACAATTGAAGAGTTAGAAACAATTGAAAAAGCAGCTAAAAAAGATGTGTCTGCTCAAAAAAGAGAAGCTTGGACTGAATTTTTAGCAGATTTAAACCAAAGTACTATTGCCGTTCAACCTATGTTAGACGCTTTAGCTACTGAAAGTTCAAATGGTGCATTCATTAAAAAAATTGCTGATGATTTAAAATCAGAAATGAATCCAATTAGAAAGGATGTTATTTCTGCGGCTAAAAAAGCCTTACGTCACATGCGTACAGAATCATCTGCTAGTAAAACAGAATTATTAAATTGGTTAAAAAGTGCCGAATCTATAAATGAAGATAGATATTCTTCTCATTTATATTCTCAATCAGATCAATCAGCTATGAACGTAGCAGCTATTGCTCCAACTTATGATGGAGACGACATGATTGACGGAAGATTAGTATTAAGAGAAAACTTTGATAAAATATTCACAGACATGCCAGAGGTTTTAACTTATGGTGAGGATACTGGAAAAATTGGTGGTGTAAACCAATCTATGGAAGGTATGCAAGAAAAATTTGGTGAACTAAGAGTATCTGATACAGGAATTAGAGAAGCGACTATTATTGGTCAAGGTATTGGAATGGCTATGCGTGGGTTAAGACCTATTGCTGAAATTCAATATTTAGATTACTTATTATATGGTATTCAAATCATGTCTGATGATTTAGCAACTGTACACTACAGAACTAAAGGCGGTCAAAAGGCACCCTTAATTATTAGAACACGTGGACACCGTTTAGAAGGTGTTTGGCATTCTGGTTCTCCAATGGGAATGATATTAAATTCAATTAGAGGAATTCATGTCTGTACACCACGTAATATGACAAAAGCGGCTGGTTTTTATAATACATTGTTAAAATCAGATGATCCTGCTTTAGTTATTGAACCATTAAACGGTTATAGAATTAAAGAAAAGAAACCAACTAACTTTGGTGAGTTTTGTGAACCTTTAGGGACACCAGAAATCACTCAAGAAGGAACAGATCTTACATTAGTATCTTATGGTTCAACATTTAACTTATGTACATTAGCCGTTAAGGAATTAGCAGCTGTTGGTATTTCAGTTGAATTAATTGATGCACAATGTTTATTACCTTTTGATGTGAATGGCATGATTGCAGACTCATTAAAAAAGACTAACAAATTAGTAATTGTAGATGAAGATTATGAAAGTGGTGCTACTGCTTATATGTTAGATCAAATATTGGTTAAACAAAAAGGATATTACCATTTAGATTCTGAACCTGTTACAATTACAGCTAAAGATCACAGACCTGCTTATGGAACTGATGGAGATTACTTCTCAAAACCAAGTATCGAAACTATTTTTGATGCCGTTTATGATGTCATGAAAGAATCTAACCCTGCAGAATACCCTGAAATTTATTAAATTTGAATATAAAGACATACTGCCCTTATTAATTTTTATATACTATCTGTTTAAAACAATTGGGTATCAAAGAAAAGTTTATACCTCTAGTATCTTTACTACAAAGCAAAAGGTACAGAATTCTTTTCTAATTTGGATTATTCCATTTTTATGGTACTTATTTATTAAAGATCGTATAAAACCAACTTCCAGAGCAAATACAAAAGCAACTCGGGAACGATTAAATAAAAAAAGTAGTAACGGCGGGTTTTATGAAAGTGGCAAAGGCGTGTATAACGTATAATAAAAAAACTTTCAATTAAATTGAAAGTTTTTTTGTTTTGTATTAAACCTTTATATAATTTTATAGTCCTAACAGTGTAACTATAAATATATTGATATGAAAAATTTAAAAATTATACATCTATTATTTCTCCTGCCCTTCGTTTCATCACTAACTTATGCTTCAGAATCTGATTCACTGAATGAAATAGGAGATAATCTAGACTTGTTTTCAGTACTTGAAACATTCAAAAATTCTAATTCAATTAAAATATTTGAAGAAAAACTAAATTCTAAAGATGAGAAACTAAACAATCTCGATTTAAATGAAGATGGTATTGTAGATTATATACAAGTCATAGATACAAAAGAAAATAGCAGTCACGCTATTATTCTAAAAATTGACCTTGATGAAAATGAATCACAAGACATTGCTGTTATCGAAATAGAACAGAAGAGTACTGAATCCGTTTCCATACAAATTGTTGGTGACATTGACATATATGGGAATGATTACCTCATTGAACCCATAATTGAAGATAGCAAAACAGAATCATTTTTAAAAGTACACACTATACTATATGTCAATGTTTGGCATTGGAATTCTATAAGATATCTATACGCTCCATCTTATGTTGTATGGAGATCACCCTATAAATGGAAACATTATCCAACCAATTGGAAAACTTGGCGACCATATAATAGATATACCTATTACAATTTTCATAAACACAATCATAAGCATTATCATATTGTAAATCATCATCAGTCCACTCATTCACATGCGCTATATCAAAAACACAGAACGCATTGTAAAGCCATTACACAGCACCCTCACCACCATTCAAACCATAAAGCAGGACACAATACAAAAACCAACAAACAGGTGGTGAAGAAAAATCACACGCCACACCATGCTAACCATAACAAAACACATCCAAAAGCGAAGTCACAACAAACCAAAACAAACAAAACGGCTACAAAAACCAAGACGTCCACTAAAAAGAATACATCACCTAAAAAAGGAAATTCAAAAAGAAAATAACTTTCTTTCCTAAACTAAAAAAGCCTGATATTTAATTAAATATCAGGCTTTTTTTATAATGTATTTAAACTATAAACTCTTAGTTCTTCCACCATCAACAGGTACATTAATTCCATTAATATAACTCGCCGCTGGAGACGCTAGAAATGCAATAGCATTTGCTACCTCTTCTGGTTGTGCAATTCGTTTCATGGGAGATGCATTCGCCATATCATTTTTAATATCTTCAGCTGCTCTACCCACTTTAGCAGATTTATTTTCTATAATAGATTTCAATCTTACTGTATCCGTTGCACCAGGTAATACGTTATTAACTGTAATGTTAAATTGACCTAATTCATTAGCCAACGTTTTACTCCAATTAGCAACAGCACCTCTAATAGTATTAGACACACCTAAACCATCCAACGGTTGTTTTACAGATGTTGAAATCACATTAATGATTCTACCATATTTAGCCTCAATCATTTTATCTTTCACCGCCTGCATCATAATATGATTACACACTAAATGTTGATTGAACGTATTTACGAATTCGCTAGTTTTAGCCGCATTAATTGGGCCACCTGCTGGTCCACCTGTATTATTTACTAAAATATGAACGGCTTTATCTTTTAAAAAAGCATTGATTGTAGTTTCTAATTCTTCAGGTCTAGAAAAATCTGCAGACATATATGAATGAGTCCCGTTACCTGGTAATTCACTCGCTACTTTCTTTAACTTATCTTCATTTCTTGCTACTAATATTACATTAGCACCCAAAGTAGCTAACTCAGTTGCAGTAGCCATTCCAATTCCTTGTGTACTTCCACAAACCACAGCTGTTTTTCCTTCTAAACTTAAATTCATTTTTTTCTTTTTTGTAAATTTACTATTTTTGTTTAAACAATTCTTCAATCGGTTTATCTTTTAACCAAACGGTTTGCAACCCAATACTCGCTGCTCCTTTTAGATGCTGTTCACTATCGTCAATAAACAGTGTAGATTCTATTTTTAACCCGTGGTCCTTAACTATTTTTATAAACCCATCTTGATTTGGTTTTCTCATCCCTAGTTCATGCGAATAATACGTTTCTATGAACAAACTTTCCAATAGCAATTCATTGTCATAACTTGCTTTTATAATCTGCCTAAAGGCTTCTAAATGGATTGCATTCGTATTACTGTATAAATAAATGGGATAGTTCTTTTTTAATCTGACTAACAATTCAACACGCTCCATAGGTAAATCTAACAACATGGCATTCCAAGCAAAATCAATTTCAGCATCTGTTAAATTAACATTAGACACCTTACGAATGTAATCCCTAAATTCCTGTTCTGAAATTTTTCCCATTTCAAAATCATCAAATACATCATTTTGTTTGGCCTGCGTATAGAGTTCATCAAAATTAGAAACACCCAGCTTTTTGAACGCCAAAATAGTCTTATGGTAATCGATATTAAGGATTACTCCCCCCAAATCGAATATAATTGCATTAAATTTCAAATTCATCTGCTAAAAGTATCAAATATATTTTGAATTAAAGAAATAAAGGAATACATTTGCACGCGCTTAAGCTTGTCTTAAGCCAAAGGAGTCTAATAACTAGTCAAATAGTTAAAACGACATGGTCCTATAGCTCAGTTGGTTAGAGCACCTGACTCATAATCAGGTGGTCCAAGGTTCGAGTCCTTGTGGGACCACAGAATAATAATTAAAGATGCTTGTTTTACAAGCATCTTTTTTGTTTTCAGCCCTTTACACTATTCTTCAGCTATTCACAATTCGTCTTAGGAAGTCTTGAAACGTCAAAATGTTTCAGGATTTGTTTCAGGGTGTACTATTAATTTAGCGAGATTGATTTAGTTAACTTCAATATAACAGAATCTTTAGTTACATATTTCTTAACATTCGAACGCCTTTTTAAAAAATCTTCAATACCCTCATCTTCAGCTATTCTCGTATAACGAGCATAAATTAATTCTGTAACCTTAATACTTTTATGCCCAAGCATGTGTGAAACGAGTTTAATATCTGCTCCATTTTCAAGAAGGTAGCTGGTGGCAAACGAATGGCGTCCCGTATGAAATGTAACACGCTTTTTTATACATGCTAAATTTGCTATAACCTTCAAATATTCATTCATTTTCTGATTAGACATCTTTGGTAAAACTGTATTCTGCCCTTGATAATTCTTTAACAACCTTTTGTATAAAGCTACCGCTTCAGGTAACATCCTCCTATCAAATCGTTTACCTGTTTTTTTTATAATCATACTTATCCTGTAATTACCATCAGCTGTTTGAGTTACTTCATCTTTCTTAAGTCTAAATGCATCACTAAATCTAAGACCAGTATAAACTGAAAATAAAAACATTAAACGAACACGATTAAGACATTTGTTATCTGACAGATCAAGATTCTTTAATTTTTGTAATTCCTCTTGTGTCAACCACTCTGCATCATTCTTTGTTTTGTCTATCTTGATACCGTTAAATGGACTGGTCAGTATTATTTCTTTTGCTACGGCATTACCAATTACCGCCTTAAGTTTGGCAAGGTACTTACCGCTGGTTGCAGGACTCATAGGTCGATTCAAGGTCTCATGTGGTGTAGTAAGAAGAAATTCTTTAAACCCTACTATATCAACAGCTTTAAAATCCTTTATAAGTTTAGACTCTTCCTTATTATATGCAAGGTATTTTTTTAATCTCTTATACATGGCCACATAATGGATAATAGTTCCAGGCTTGTACGTGTCTGTCTGTTTTTTTATTATATCGATATAGCTTTGAATAAATACTAAAAGTTCAGGTTGGTACTTTAAATCTTTCTCACCTCTAAATTCATTTCGCAACACTACTACTGTAGGTTCTACACCTCTAGCAACAATAGATTTGTATGAGTCTAGTATTCTATCTTCAATACAGGAGATTTGGTGGTTATTGCTTTTGTTGAAGTTTGTTCTTTCTGTAAAACGCTGTCGGTTTGTGTCCCAATCATTTTCAAGACCACGAATACCTGTAGAGAATTCAGTTTTTTTTCTGTTTAAGATTAGACGTATGTAGATAATAACATCCTTGTTGGTTGTAGTAGAAGCAATAAATTTTATAGTGTAATTTTTTCTCATGTTAATCTGTGGTTTGTGTCCAGTAGTCGTTTAAAATCACTTAACATATAAAACATTCCTTTCCCAACAATAAACGAGCTTCTTACCTTACCGGATTTACGCAGTCGATATAGTGACGACTTACTTAAACCGGTAATAGTAATAGCTTTCTCTTCAGAAATCCAACCTCCAAGAAGCGTGTTGTCTTGCTCCTGTAATTGAGAGGCAAGTCCAATAATTAGGTTCTTGAGGTTTAGAATATCTTTACTGAGCGATTCTATTGAAGGGTTTGTGTTCACAAATTTAAAAGAGATAACGTTTTAGGAAGTTGAAAATTATTGCTTTATGCTGCTGATGATTGGTAATACCCCATTGTGTATCTTATGTAATCATAGTATGCATCAGCACCAGACTTATAATAAGCAAAGTTTTCACACCCTATTTCAACATCTTCAAATTTAAAAATCTCTCGCATCATTCCACTCTTTGAAAGTGTGTGTAATTTATGTTCACTGATTCTCCTTATTTTTATAAATTGTCTTAAGTAAGAACAATAGCTATCGTCTGATAAAAATACACCTGTTCCTTTTTTCTTAAGATAAACTATTCTTAAAAACTCTTTAAAATCTTGCATACTTCTTTGTCTTGTCTTCATTGTTTTGTTTTTATTTGTTTTGTTTTTTTGTGAAACTTCATTATTGTTTAATTCACCTTATCTTTATTTTTCGCAGCTATTTCTTTAGCGGTAAGTGTATCAACTACAGAATCTGTCATTAAATAAATTGGGTCTGGTACACATTCAGCTTTAGAATCAAAATTAAAGATGTAAGGTTCTATTTTCTTTTTGATGCCCTCTACAATTGTTAAGCAGGCATTTACTAAATCTACGTTACTACCGTTTAACCCCAGTTCTTGTAACCACACTAAATTTTTATGAAGATCAAACCTAAAGTCGTCCATTAACTGAGGGGTAAAATGATAACACTTATTGAACATGGCTAACTCGTCAGAAACACAGTAACGCGCAAATGAATCATCCTTATTTTGAAGCATACTTGCTATGCAAACGAGTCTCTTTCTAAGAGAATGTAGATAATTAATATCTACGAGGAATGGAGCGTTTTTGTAAAATAAAAGTAAGCGGAATTCAATACTTTTTCTGTTGTTGTCTCTTACGATAAAAGCGTAGGCAGTAGGGTCGTTATTATATCTCTCAATAGCCTCATCTAAATGGAGATAACAAATAGCACCACCTATAGTGTCTATACTGTATACAGGGTTGTTGATTTCAGCAACCCTTTCAATTACTAGGGGTGCAGGAATAAACTCTATACTACCATTATTGGTTATTTTACTTATTAATTTTTTATTCATGATATATTTATTTTTAGCGTTGATAATTCAATTGATAAGGTATTTTAATCTGTAAGTTTATTTGCGAGTAATGCTGCTGATTTTAGGTCATCAGTATCATCTTTATTAGTTGAAGGCCATTCTTGAATCTGCATCCATTCAGGAAATTCAGCGACATCATCACCGTGCCTTTTCTTTAACCCTAATTCTTTTGCTAGGTATGTTCCAGTTTGCTTTATGAATATTTTCACCTCTGAATGTGTTGTGGTATCCATTATTAATTGGCTAATCCAATCTGTTTTACACGGACGATAAAGGTGCTTTCCTGTATTGTTACCACTCTCACCCCCAATAATAAGCCAATGAAAACATTGCATCAATGTTGCGTTTAATGGGGTTAGTAAATCCAACGGTCCTAAGAGTGGTTCTGCACTAATAAAACGTATCTGTGCTGGTATTTTAGCTAATATCTCCGCACGATTTACACTTTCTTGGTTTTCGACAGTAACTCCCAACCACACATTTGGGTAGCCTTCATTCCAATCTTTAGGTAAACATTGAGTAATACGTTCAGGGCGCTTAGTAAGAATCTGGTATGTTAGGTGGGGTGTCTTTCTAATTATATCCCAAGCTTCATCACGCCACTCATCTGCCTCTTCAATAAAGAAATCTGACCAGGAGCAAGTAAACACCATCTTGGGTTCATTTATCTTCAATGGCTTGTTAAATGTAGACGGTGTGGTTTTTTTTATCTGATGATGATCATTTCCATATCTGTCACCATCTCTAAACATATAACAGTATTTACAGCCTGCTGATATTTTTTTACATCCTGTCCATGGGTTCCAAGTAAAATTTGTCCATTTAATATGAGACTCCTCAAGGCCTGATTGCATCTGTTGATTGCTCATGTCATCCAACTCTGTCTCAATTTGCTCTTCAACTAAATTTACTAATGAAGTTGTTACAGATTCTTTAGGTTTCTCCAAATCCAACACGCAGTTCTTAATTCTAGATACTATTTCACGCATTACATTTACACATACACCATTACCTAGACCAAGTTCTTGACTCGCAATGCTTCCTGTTAGTTGAAAGTTTTTTGGTAACCCCATAAAATCTGCAAGTTCGATAGTACTTACTTTTCGTAAGCCATCCTGATCAAATACTTTTAGGTTTGGATGAGCAGTAATTGTTGGTGCTGGTTCATGAGGGTAATATATTCTCTCACCAAAATTTGTTGAAACCAAATACTCTGCATTTGGAATTACGTCACTAATATTCTTGCGTTTACTTACATTAACTGGTATTGGCCAAACTGGTTTGCCTAATGATTTCAGAGTCATCTGAATGAACACTCTAGATCTACTCTGACTGTCTCCATACAAGTGACTATCTAATACAACTGTATCTATCCAATAGTCTGCTCCTTCCCTTTTAAGTATTGCATTTAGCATTGCTAAAAGAATATTCATTTTTTTTTCTGATAGAGCTTTTACGTTTTCAAAGAGAATTACCTTGCTTCTCAATTGAATAGCTAACTTAGCTGCTACAAAATATAAGTCATTGGTTGCTGAGAAGAGAACTTGTTCACCTGTAGTAGATGTATCGGTACAAGGATTACTAATCTCAGTAAAGTCAATCTCTCCAGGTTGGATTTTAAACTCATCACATATCGTTTGGACATCCAATTCCCTTATGCTTTTTAGTAAAAATTTGGAATTTGGAAAGTTTAATTTATACACCTCTTGAGATGCTTCAGAAGTATCAATTCCTCCCAGGAGTTTGTAACCTGCTTGTCTCAGGGCTTCACTAACTAGTCCATGTCCACAACATAATACTAGCGCTTTACGTACGACCTTTACGTCACTTCTTTTTAGTTCATTATTTTTCATGCTATTTATTTTTATTAGTTAGATTTTGACGTAACCAATCGACCTGGTTCTCTTCTGGTTTTCGTTTTTTATTGAAAATTTTTGGAATTTCATCCCATGTAATGTTGCTGAAATTACGATTGCAAGTGGGACAACATTCAGGAAGAATGTTAAGGTCAATCAATTTATCTTTATAGGAACGCTTCACAGTGCGTGGTTGATCCTGTCCAGAGTCTTCATCATTAGAAAAGTCATCATCAACTTCTTCATTATCAAATTTTTCATCTGCTTTATTCCTTTCACGCTCTATTGTTTTAGCATCAACTTCAGCTTTCTTTAGGGTAATGACACCTGAGTCAACAGCAGTAAGCAGAGATGGCTTAATACGATCAATTTTTAGTAGCCGTCGTAGAGTACTTACACTTGTTCCTATTCTGTCAGCAATGTCTTTACTTCGATATTTTTCAACATTTTTCTTACCTTGATTATTTGGTAGAAGCTTATTGTATAAATGGTATTCGTTAAGGATTTCGACATAACCCTTTTGTCGGACACGTGCCAAATCAAGTATGAGCATCTGAATTTGAGCCTCTGTTAAATCATCTGTGATGACCCAGACAGGAACCAATTTGTCACCTGAAGAAATTTCTTCCAAGTAGTCATGTCTTCGAAAGCCATTAATTAAAATGTACTTTTTCATTTTCTTAATTACAGTGAACGGCTCAATGACGTTATTTAATTTAATAGAGGTATTAAGCCCTTTGTCGAACTTAGAATTATAAACTCTGTAGTCTTCACATTTATGTATATTAGATAGCTCTAACCACACAAGTGTTTTGTTAATTTGAAAATTGTTTTGCATGATAATATGTTTAATTGTTTATGCAAATATTTCCAATAAAAAACCCTGTATCCAAGTGACACAGGGCAACTACAGAGTGATTGTAGAGTGATTATAGAGTGCTATCTTCTTATAGCATTTTAAATGTCTTAGCTATATTTTCAATTTGTTTTTGACGGTTGGATGGTACTTGTTTATGTTTTGCAGTGTTAAAACTATTCTTAGTAAATGATGTACCATCTCCTTTTTCAAAAAGTAGACTAGACCGTATCCAACGATTTGAATACCCATTTATGTAATCCTCAATATATGTAAGTAACAGCTTAATTTCTGCAACTGTAGCATGACTACTTATACGTACCTTACCTTTGTACGCTCCAGGAACAAATACCCCTTTAAAAGTATCCAAATCACTGATTATGAATTCATTTTCAAGTAATGCATAAGCTGATTCAATATTCTTATGATATTCAGGTCTCAGTGCAAAGTTTGGATAATTTCGGTCACGGTCGTCAACTATATTTATTTTCCCTGAACCTTCAGTATCTGTCAAAAATTCCAAATATTTACGTACAGCAATTAGAGTTGCATAATCTAACCTTCTATCCCTTTCAGTATCGAAGAATGTAAAAACATAGGTGCCATTGATAACTGGCATACGATTAAGGTAAATTGTTTCAATCTCTACCTCTTTAAACCCAAGACGATCTGCTAAATATTCCCATCCACTAGATTTTTGTCCAGGAATGAATAACCGGTTGAACTCTTTATATTCAACATCTTCATAAAATTTTATGTCTTCAATGTTAGATAGAGTCTCCTTGTGACTTTCTACAAGATCATTGTAGATGGTAACAACTGAATAGTTTAAATCATTGATATTACCAAAAACAAATGAGCTTCCAGGTTTGAAGTCAGTATAGAATTCATCAAGTTTAATGCCTTTGTCCAGTTTACTTAATGTGTTTGATACAGAAATCACGGATGCTTGTATACCTGAAACAAGGCCTAGCAAATCTATATTAACATTATCTTCTGATAGTAACTCTTGAAACTTATTTTCTGAGTTGTGCTGTATATAATGTAAGAAAAGATTCTGATTAAACTTGATATTTAATATTGCTGCAATACCACTGACAGATTCAATGTCTGGATCTGTTAGATTAACCAAGTCTTCAAATCCTTCTTTCATGTTTATGAGGTGTTCCTTTTGTTCATCTAACATTTTCGGCATCATTGCATAGGTCGATCTTTGTAATATTTCAAATACAGCTATTGATGAACTGTAGTAGTTATTGAGAGGATCATTTTTTTGCATGTTCAAATTTAAACATAAGAAATAAGTATCATCTATAAGTTACAGAGTATTTGTCTTTGGTACATTAATGAACTAAGGTTCGTAATCACATTAATTGTTTCACCTTTTGGACTGTTCCTAAACTACAGCCGCACAAAGCAGCAGCTCTTCTTAGTGATTCTCCTGCTGCAAGTTCTTTTACCACTTTATCATATTTTGTTAGAATATCTTCCTTTGTCATTGTCGTTCCTGATAATCTACCTCTGTATGTTCCTTTGGCCTTAGCGATTAATATTCCCTGTTGTTGACGTTCCAACATATTGTTCCTTTCCATCTCAGCCACATTTCCAAGTACTGATATGACCATGGAAAAACTTGGGTTTGGTTTATCATTTACTAATGAATACATACCAATGTTTTCTACAAAAAGATTTACAGAGTGCTTGTTAAGAAATTTAACAGTGGTTAAAATATCTATAATATCTCTACCCAGTCTATCGATACTTTGGAGGTGTACCACTTTTACAAGGTTATTTTCCACATCACTAATTAATTTCTTACCCTGTGGTCGATCTGCCAATTTTATTGAACCGCTACATTTATCAATGTAAAGTTTCTTGAATTTTGAAGAGTTGGTTTCTTGTCGCTCTGTATTCTGAGAAACCATAGAGGTTCGTACGTACTTTACTGTGTCCATACAGTAAGTATAGTTGTATTAAATTTAGCGTGGCTTAAATATACACCTCAAAACTCATTAAATACAAAATACTAACTGTACCATTTTAGGTCATGGCCTAAAATTGCCACATATTAATAACCAATGTCAACATAATTAGCTTTGCTCCAAAGGGCCTAGAGTGAACTTGAAAAGGTCTGATACTGGAATTTTCATAGCTCGTGCAATGTGAAATATAGTAGATACGGTTGGATTAATGGTGCCGTTTTCTATTCTAGAAACTTGACTAACTGAAATATTAGCATTGTGAGCTAAGTCTTCTTGAGTTAATTTCATATTTTCTCTAGTTTGTTTAATACTAGTTGCTAGTAGGTTTAAACCTTCTTGGTCTCTTATGAGTTTTCGCTTATTATTAATGTCCTTTTTAATCACATAACAAAGGGACAAATAACAAAGCACCTGTGCCAGAGCACAAGTGCTTTGTTATTTCATTTTTTTTCGTATATTTGAGCACTTATTAAAGTAATCTACTATGAAATATCTTTTACTACTTGTAATATTTATAGCTTCTTCATATTCGGTTAGAGCACAGTTAACTGTAGCTTGGACGGGACAAAATGGTAATCTTATTGCAAATAATGCAGGAGGGGGAGTTTATCTTCATCACTATGAAGGATCTAATATAATGTCTGAAGGAGGTCAAGAAAATGGAATAGAAGATAATTTTTTAAGTATTGAAAATTCTAAATTGGAACCCGCAACGTTTCTTGTTTATCCTAATCCAACAAATAATTCACTGAATATAAATCTTCCTACCAACTCTGTAGTTGAAATTTATAGTATTCAAGGTGTTTTATTGATGACGGTTACTTCAGGAAGTATAGATGTTTCTGAATTACCAGAAGGTACTTATTTTATTAGTTCACCAGGGTATAAAAATCAAATGATAATTAAATTATAAAACAGATCATGAAAAAAGTAATCACATCATTATTCGTAAGTCTAGTTTCAATCTTAAGTTTTGGACAAGCACCGCAAGCATTTGCATTTCAATCAACATTAACAGATACTTTAGGAGCTCCTTTTGCAAATCAAAGTGTAGCTGTTCAATTCGATATTCACTCAATATCAGGTAATGGAACAGTAGTTTATTCAGAAACACATTCAGCAGTACCAACTTCTGCTTCTGGATATTTTTCAGCGAATGTGGGAGAAGGTTCTGTAAACTCAGGTGATTTTAGTTCGATAAACTGGGGAAACTCTTCATATTGGTTAGAAGTATTAGTTGATACAACAGGTGGCTCTTCATTTGTAAGCCTTGGATCATCACAATTGTTGTCTGTGCCTTACGCACTTAATGCAGGTAATTCAACAAGTACACTATCTGCATATTATGTTGGAGCGTATACTGGACCCGCTATTACGGCTTTAACAACAATCATATATGACGTAACAACAATCGAAAGAGGTATTACATATAATGCAGCAACAGGAATATTTACAGTGATAAGTTCTGGTATTTATGAAATTGACGCTACAATTACAGCAGCGTTTGTAGGATCTGGGGACATCAATATTTCGAACGGTGACACACAACTAATCACTGCAAATTCTAATATATTTGAGCTTACTATTAACGATACTTTCTGGGTAACAACAGATGATTGTACAGGTGCAACTATAAGAATTAAAGAGATTAAGTAATACTCATCTTTTATTTATTTGTTACCGATAACCCTACTTCGTACGGTGTCGCAGGAAGATTTATACCAAGATCTTCTAGCTTATCCCTTAATATATGATTTAACTCTCCATCTGCAATCAGAGGCAATTCGGCTATCTGAAGATAAATCTCATCAAAATCAAATCCATTTATATACTCAGGGAATAGTATCCAGCCTCTTTCTCTGTTGGTGTCAATTGCAATATGGTATTCTGCATACTCAAAAGGAATTTTAAAATGAATAATTCCATCCATTGCTTCCGTAAGTTTGATAGCCTGCTCTTTTTCTTTTAACCACTCGTACACTCCATTGTCTATTTGTTGATATAACCGTTTTCTTTTTGAGAGTCCATTAAACGAATCGGTGATATATGATTGATCCGGAAATTCTAATGTAAAATCCAACCGTCCTGAATGCACAGTAAGTTTATATTTCTTATATGTGAAGTTGAGTATTGAAACATAGATTGATTCATTCATTTCGATTGTGTTGTGCCGCAATAGTTTGTGTGGTTGTCGTGTTTTCATAAATTATATATCTCGAAAAACACATATACCTTGAAGAGGCATAAAAATCTTTATACGGTAACTGGATCTAGCATAGGCTCTGAAGCACCAATTTTGGTGAGTAACAACTCTAATCTTTCATTCATGTTCACATTACGCTCCTGCTTTCTGCGTAAAATTCCTCTACAGGCCCTTGGACTCAAATAGAGTTTCTCTGGAATATCCTCAACCTGAATAATCGAATGCATATTACCATAGGTAGGATTATTTGGAATTACAGAGGTGTTTAGGTATTTGCCATTATTTATTTGTTGTGTATTGCCAAGTAGATACAATTTTACATCCTTCTCGTTTAAAGTAGGAGTGATGAGTTGTTTCCATGAGGCATCTCTTTCCTGATCATTAATGTTAAGGGCGGTTATTTTATTACCAATCCAATTAATTACAGGAACTGCCCAAGAATTTCCTACTGCCTGGTATCTTGGTGTATGTTTATGACCATGAATAGCAGTATGGTTGTCTGGAATACCCATTAGTCTTTCACATTCCAATGGAGTTAACCTTCTGATACGATCATTTTGAGATACATATAAAGAGCCATTATATGCGGCAGCATTTCCATTCCACTTAGTGCCATAAGCGGCATAAAGGCAATCTGAATATTCTCTGAATACTTCAAATTTTTGCCCTCCCTTATTAAAGACTAACGTTTTTCTAGCTTCTGACTCTTTAACTGGTTCAGAAAAAAGTTTGTGTTGGCTTAAGATTACCTTACTTTTCTTGAGGCTATGGTATTGTAAAACATCCTTATCATCAATTTCAAACAGTACTTTATCTGGACGAAAGTCCTTACCGCCTGCAACAACATATAATCTCTTTCGTTGTTGAGGGAGCCCAAAGAATTTAGCATCTAATACTCGCCAAGCAACATTTCGTTTAGGACCTTCAAGATAGCCAGATTTTGGCCACTTTTTTGTCTTAAGTTCTTCAGATAGACCAGATAATCCTGCGATGAAATTCCCGAATGCATTGGTCTTATTGTTCAATACACCTTCTACATTCTCCCAAAGAACTATTGAACTTCCTTGTTCATTCAAATTACGAACTTCATCAATTGCATCAGCTATATCAATAAAGGTCATTGTAAGTTGACCTCTTTCATCGTGTAAACCGTTCTTCCAGCCTGCAAGCGAAAAAGCTTGACAAGGCGTACCTCCACAAAAAACATCAGGAGCATCAACTTTCCCCTCTTTTATTAATTCAGGCAAATCCGTCATATCACCCATATTAGGAACCTCTGGATGATGATGTAATAATACCTTAGACGGAAATTCTGCGATTTCCGAACTCCATAATTGATTAAAGCCTAATGGTTCAAATGCCATCTGCGCTGCTTCAATACCTGAACAAACACTTCCAAATTTATACATATAGGACAAAAATACAGATTTACTACGTAAACTATGTACGTTCCTCACTTAAGATACATAATAGTTTTAGATTAAATGAAACTACTTAGCTTTTTCGTTAAGTTTCTGTCTCCATGTCTCAATATCGTACCAACCACATCCAATACATCCTCTTTCTGCCTCTTTTCCGACTTTAGGAATATCTTCTGGCCAATTTTCATCTCCTTCATAGAAGAAATCAACTCCAAATATTGTTGCTCTTTTACCTGTTTGAAAACACTTTCTACAAACCTCTCTCTTTTGTTGGTTTCTTTGATTATCAAGTAGTTGAAATTTACTTTTAATTTCAGCACCATCCATATCTTCTGGATTTTCACCTCTAGTCGTCTCGTCCCATCGAATTTCTGAAAATTTATGATCCGGTATTAAACCATGCTTGTTACTCTTACTATTTTCATAAACATTAATAGAATCAAGAGCTTCAAACGCTTTCTTCTTAAATTTGTCCGACATTACCTCATAACCAGTGACACCTCCCTTAGGTAGAGGAATAAGTATTAAATGAGTATCGTTTTCATTCTTCCCCTTAACTTTCCTGTTAGTATTTGTTGCCACAGTATAACCAAATTCTTTAAGGTCTTGTGTTCTTCTTGCCCAGTTTTTATTTTCTGGAAAATCGTAAACAACCGAATTCCACTCCAAGTCAATAAGTGCTTCAAAGAATCCTTTTGTAGTTTTCTTGCCGCTAAGCTCACCCTTCCCGGTCCATCTGGCTTGTTCCTCTCGCTTAAACTCTGCAATCTTTACTTCAGTAAATAAAGGAAATATTTCTTTTAAGTATGTCGCCAACTCTTCGGGTGTCTCCATAAACGTACCTGTTCTTCGGTAATAATATGGGATTGAAGTTTCCCATATAAAACCATCGTTTTGAGTAAATTTAACATCCACATATTTCTCAGATGCCTTTAAGTGTTTTCTTAACTCTAACACCTCAATTCTATCGTCATTGATAAGATCATTCAATTCTTGTACTGTTACCTCCATAAGCTTATTGTGCTTATGTTTAAGCACAACACAAAGGTACTTAACAGCCCTCGGATAACCAAATTTACAGACTGAATTCGTTTGACTAAATTGAGTAGTCCTGCCTGACTATAATTTTGTTATTTACAGGAGTGTCATATAGAAACCAATATACATTTTAATTTACCTTGCTTGATCTTGATCATATCTCGTAATTCGACTGCCTCTTCATATTTTTCTTTATCAATTGCATTGAATAATTTCGATTTATGTTCAATGATCCATTTGGTAAACACTGCAACTTCCATTCGTTTTATCTCTTTTTCAGCTTCGATCATGCTCGAATATAGCAGTTTCTTTGGCTGAAATGATGGAACTATAATATTTACGCACGGTTTAGATACTCCATATCTAACTTAGGGGCAGGTAGTCCTAACTTATCAAACACGGCATGAAACACAGCTTTGAATGCTTTTAGGTCTTGTTCTTTAAGAATCCATGCATCATGTATAGTGCAAGTTTCAATCCCAATATTGACACAGGTCCTTGTAATCCGATCAAGAAGAAGAGAAGTTTCAAGGCGATTAGTCATGAGATTGGCTGTACAGTATAGCTTTCCGTACGTTCGTCCATTCTTCCCAATAGTTTTAGTAACATCATAAACGAAGGGAAGTGTTGATCTTTTTGTCCGTTTTAGATCATCAAGAATTTGTAGTATATCCTTGAATTTTGAACTGAATAAATGTCTAGCACCTCTACGTTCACGAGCAAGATCTTCATTATTCTTATGTCCAAAAAGAGAAGCGAAAAATATATGACCAAATAGTAATTCCTTCAGAGGTTTCTTTTTAAGTCCAGTGATCTTCATTAGTTCATCATAGAAGACACCTCGGCGACACTCTTCAAAGAATAAACGAATATTAGTACTACCACTTAGTTGACGAAGTTTTGACGCGACTGGTCTGAACTCTGGTATAAGTTCAATAAGTTCTGGATAGCGACATAGCGCTGCCAACATGTAAGGTTGAGAGCATTTCACATCTACAAGAACAAGCTGGTCATTACAGTCTTTAAGATGTAGAAATGGTCTAAGTTTTTTTGACAGATTGGTCACGTGAGAATGGATGCGGTATCCATATTCGTCACGCGTCACAAATTTAAGTATTCCTGAATTGAATTGTGCTGCTTGTATAGATGTGAAGTCAGCGTTTTTAACATCAAGTTGATGTATCTCTTCTTCCGTAATATCTAATTCTAAGCGATCCATGAATTCTAAACAAGACTGATACCAGGGTGTTGAACGCAGTAGTCTCGCAACCTGTTTGTCGTAGCGTTGATGATAGTATCGACCAACAGATTTGATTACACCTGGGGTAGTTATATCTTCTTTCCTGTATCTTATCGAATCCTGCAATAGAAGACGTTTTGAAAAAACAGGTCGGTAGATCATTGAATACTTATTAGGGTAGTAACTCTTACCTCCAGTATTATTTGTCTTGTACTCAATGATGTTGCTATCTACTAAAATCTTTAGAATTCTATTGTAATCTCTCACCAATTTCTTGAGGTTAGATGCTAGTAAAGGACACCAACGTTCATTTCTATCTAGTCCTCCAGCAAAGTTTTGATTCTCTTTCATTACTTGACGCATGTGGAATAGGTGTTGTAGTATTACCCTTGCTTTGTCAGCATCTCTGGTGGTTTCGAATAACTCATCCAAACCTGGTGAATGTATTGGAACCATACTTATTAATTTATGTTTCTCCATGAACTATATATCACGATTCACATTGAAAACGTGCGACATTATGCATAGGAGGGAGTAGGGATTAACCTTTTTTTATATAAAAAAATGTATAATATCTCAATCTAAGACTAATCACAACACAACAAAGAATACCTCAGTCTGGAACAACCTTAATCAAGAATAACTAATTTCACCTAGCTTAGAGCTTGTAATATTGACTATTGATGGTTTCATCTGAAGTTATAGGTTGAGTATATTACCTATTCGAGTTTTGGAGTTGTTTTCGTTACATCTAGGGAGACCTATTAAGCTTAGAGGTATTTTATATAGATTGGTTAGATTGGACTGAATACAGTAGTCTGAATATAATGTTTAGTTTTCACCTTGGTGTATTAATACACTGAAGTGGTTTATTGTTTTGTGTTTTGGACACCTTCACCGATCCGAATCCTCTAATTACTATTACATACCTTCTAAACATATTCGGATCAACCAGAGAACTCCTTAATAATGCCGTGGACTGAATTATTCTTTAACGGTCTTCATTACTACTTCTGGTGATTATACTGAATAGATTGGTTAGTCCTTATGTATTACTGTGAGATGTGCGTAAGGTGATGCTGAGTGTTTGCCGTTAGGTTTGCTCTAAAGTATTGCCGTGAGAGGTGTCTTAAGTGTGGCTCTTAGGTTTGCCATGAGGAGTGTCTTACTATTCAAATACTCTAGATGTCCCTTATATATTTTTCCCCCACAGAAACCTTACGTAATTTTTTATGCGAGTACTGAAGATTTGTTTCGCTTTTGACAATAAACTTTCAACTTACTTTCAAACAACTAATCATACCTCGTTATTTGGTAAGATAATTTATCTTCTGCTAACTTTAACAGTTTCAAGAACCTATCACTTGTCCATTGATTTGTTACACAGATCTTTTTAATATTACCTTTCTTGAGTATGATGATGTCTTCGTCATTAAGAAAGTATCTCTTTCTCTTAGGGTCAGGTGAGAGTTCAAGTGCTATAGCTTCAGATTGAATGACACCGTATGGTTTAACTATGTCATCAGGAAATTCAGTTTTTAGTTGCTTTAATGATGGATTAGTGTCTTTCACATATTTACTTACTATGGCAAGTGCTAACCTTCCCTTGCTTAATTTTGATATGCCGTTGAACGTGTACTTGGATAGGTTTCTTGTTGATTCAGGTCTGTCCACATGAGTTGTTGTGATCAAAGAATAGTATCGGATTCGATCATATATAACTTCTCTAATGACACCACTTTCTCTCATAGAACTTAACACACCATGCACTTGAATCAATGATAATGAACCTCTAACTTGATAAGCAATTTCTTGTGGAGTTAGTTGTGTCTTCTCTTTTAGTATCTTGATTATACTTTCTGTTAGTTCATTGTTCTTCATGATGGTAATATTTGTTCATTGCGATAGTAGCAGATATTTTCTACTTATGGAAACAATTTCAGTCTCTTTGAGAGATATATACAACATGGAAGCACTACAAATACCTGTGAATTATAAAGGAGATGGAACTTGGTTCTTCTCCGCCGAACTATCATCTGGATATTATGAACTTGAGGTGACACCGCACTTGTTTCTATACAAGATATTGTTACCGAACGGGAAGAAGATTAATGGCACGATACCAACATTACTAACCAAAATAGAGAGCTTTCATCAAGATCCAGAATTAAAGGACTGGTTGGAAGGAGCGTTAAGCTGGAAGGATAGGAAAACTAACTATCAGGATTGGAATAAGACTGATAAGTTTGAGTTAGGAGGGAAGTCATATAGTATGACTTCCAATGTTCGTACTGGTGACATCGAATTAAATTTCGGAGCGGAAATCTATGTATCACAGAGACAAAATCTAGGTACTGCATACCCAGAAATATATGGAATCAAGCGTGGTGAGCTTTCTGAGTTGATTACCGCTGTTGTTGCTGATGCAAAAGGTGAAGATGAAGATGGTTCAGTGGACACTATTATTAATCTTCCTGTTAGTTCTAATAAGGTTGAACACTATGAAATATCAGGATTGGAAGTTTGGATTGCATACGAACCAGATGGTGAACTTCTTGTGTTGCATTTGTCATCGCGAGTAGAACTTACACACATATCTACCATTGAACATGATGTTGCTGAGTTCAGGTCATTGCATGATGGACGTTATAGAGAAGAGGTTCTTGGGATTCTTGCAGATGCAGGTTTCATGGATGTTAAAATCTAATTGTCAGTTTGTATCAGTTCAAACTCGCATAGACTGACATAGTGACACTGGAGATGACTTTTCTATGGTTTAAAACTGTTTGTTTGACAAATAGAATGATTGGTATAGAAATTGACGGTTCTGATTTATAATCAAAACCTATGAGTGAAAATACTATCCCCGAAATTGAAGAGCAAATTGAAGAAATAAATCCTATTGTTGCATGGGCTAACAGTCGACCATACTGGGAGAAATATATTTGGAAGCTGCAGTTACAGCAAGGAACTTTGTCAAAAGATCAGTTACAAGAAGCATATAGATTTTTCAAAATAGGTAATGGTATTCTTCCAAAAGAAGAACTCGAAAAAATTGATTTATTAGAACTAACGCCACCTTCTTCTGTTTCTGAAACCTTATTGCCTCTTATTGCCATCAAGGGTATTGAAAATGTCAATGCCTTACCAAATGGCACGGAAATTACGTTCGGTCCTAAACTAACGGTTTGTTATGGAGCAAATGGTAGTGGTAAATCAGGTTATGGAAGGATTATAGCATCAGCATGTTTTACAAGAGGAAAAAGAAAGATTTATCCAAATCTTAAGGCAGAAACGGTTACTAAAAGTGAAGCAAAGGCTGAATTTGTGATTGGTTCTGGTGATGACGAGCAGACGATTCCGTACACCCATGGTGATTCATCTAATCGAATACTCAAAAGGTTCTCTATGTTCGATTCTCATTCAGCTAAAATTCAGCTAGATAACGAAAACACCTTACAATTCATTCCTGCTCAACTAGCTATGTTCGACAAGGTGAATACTGCTGTAAAGAGTATGGAAAACCTTCTTAAGGAAGAGAAGCGTGAAAATTTAGTAGTGAATCCATTGGGTAACTCATTTGGTGACACAATAAGTGTTATATCAGAGGGATTACTTAGCCCTGATCTGACCAAAGATGACGAGGAGATTTTGTTATATAGTGATTATCCTGTTGATGGAGAAAAGCAGATTGAAGTGGTTATGAAGAATAAGGAGGCTCTTGTTAAACTAAACATAGATGCTGAGAAGAAAAAATTCTATGAAGACCGCAATATTCTTTCACGATTCAAGAATGAGATACAGGTCTTCATTAATAACTATAGTGATGAAGGAAAGCATAGTCTGAATAAACTGATTAATGGAGTTAATGATAAGAAGAAGATTCTGGCTAAGCTAGGAGCTGAATCTTTTAATGATGATATATTCTTATCTATAGGGTCTGAAAAATGGAAATCTCTATTGCGCGCCGCTAAAGAATTACATGATCATGAACAGGAATTAAAAGAAGGCCATTTTGAATTAGAGGAATGTCTACTATGTCACCAAGCCCTCGGTGATAAAGAAAAATCACTTTTTGGTAATTACTGGGAGTTTTTACTTAGCACAGCTGCAACTGACCTCAAGATGGCTCAAGATGTTCTCAATAAAGAAAGGAAGCGAATCGAACAAGCTAGAGTTACAGTTCCTCGTACTGGAGAAAATGAAACAATCATTAAGCTTCTGATAAGTTTAGGTAAATCTAAACTTGTAGAGCAAATGAAAATTCATTTGGAGAGAGCTGATTTGATTCTTTTAGATTGGGATAAGAAAATTGAATCACTCAGTGATGTTGATAACGCGAATTTACCAGAGTTTCTCCCAACTTCTTTTGACTCGTTAATCTCAGAGATAGATGAAAAAAATGCTAAACTTAAAGATCCAAAAAGTGATATTGATGCCCTCGACAAACAGATCATAGAGTTACAACACCGTAAGTTAGCTTTGAATGTAAAAGAAGAATATATAGAATATCTTGAGTGGCTCAGATGGAAGGTTAAAGCTAACCGTGTAGTTATGGCTGGTACAAAGCGAAACTATACTGATGAGAGATCTGTTTTATTTGACCTGATTGTAACTGATAAATATATGGAGGTGTTTCGAGAGGAGTGTGTAGCACTAAGAGCGGACATGGATTTGCAAATTAATAAGAGAGGAAGTGATGGAAAAACTTTAGTCTCTAAAAAACTTAGTTTCTCTAGAGACAAGGTCCCTTCAGAAGTCCTGAGTGAAGGAGAGCAAAAAGTATGTGCAATTGCAGACTTTTTGAGTGAAGCCAGATTAGATCCAAGAAACTGGGGGATCATTTTTGACGATCCTGTTACTTCACTTGATCATAAGAGGAAAGATACAATTGCAAAACGACTTGTTTCTCAGGCTGATGATAGGCAGGTTATAGTGTTTACTCATGACGTAACTTTTTTACTTTCATTAGTAAAATATGCAGAGGACAAAGGTGTAGAATATAAGAAATTACATATACGTCAATCAGGAAATGAAACAGGACTTGTTGATGAACGAATGCCTTGGATTGCTGAAAATTGTAAAGCGAGGAAAGGAAAATTAAAGGATCAGCTTCAAAGAATAGGTACAATGATACGTAAAAATGAACATCCTGAAGATATTGAGAAGGATGTTAAATTGTGGAGTGAATCTCTTCGTGAATCATGGGAACGAGCAGTAGAAGAACGTCTCTTAAAAGGAACTGTAGAAAGGTATAGACCTTCGGTAGAAACATCAAAGTTGAAGAAGTTAGTAATAACTCAAGAGCTTTTAAATGAGGTTGAGGCAGGAATGACGGAAACTTCAAAATGGATTCATGATAGAGCTGCTGGACTCAATGTTTCAATTCCTAATGAAGATGAACTAAAACAATATATTGAGAGGTATGAAAGATTCCTAACAATATGTAAGTAATATAATGGATATGAACGATAATATAGTATGCCCATGTTGCGGGAATCAGACAGCAGGGTTTTTAATAAATGAGGCGCCTCCTGAAGCGAAATGTTCAGTATGTAACGGAACTAGTATTGTTCCTAAAAATATAGCCAATTTTATCGTAGTTCACTTTTATTTAGATGGTGGGTCAAAAAGATATAAATATGACGCGAGTCCAGATAGATCTATGAGGATTCAATACGATTTACAAATTAATCCGACTTCATGGGAGATTATTGTTTTCGAGCATTCAGATATAAAGTTGACACGTAAGGAATTCAAGAGTACAACTGATATTGTTAATTACTTGATGAATGTGCGAAGGTGATTAATTATCAAGTGCAGCTCCTAATATTACAGCCAAACCAGCAAAAATACTAACAACAGCCAGTCCTTCCCAAAAATCATCCATAGGTTTATTTTCATTAACAACATGGAGGCTTCGAATATCTCTAAGAACATTATCTATCGATTGATACCTATCATTAGGACTCTGCTCTGTCATCCTACTGATGATGGCTTTCACTTTGGGATCCTTTACCTGACCGCAAATACTTCCAGTTAGCAATTCTCGATATATTAATCCAAGTGAATAAATATCTGACCGTTGATCTGATCTTCCGTTTTCCCATTGCTCTGGAGCACAGTATGAAGGTGTGCCTAATGGTCCCGAACCAGTCAATACTTTAGACTCTTTATGTATGAATTTACCGATTCCCCAATCTGCAATTATTGGAGATTTCCCATCAAATAAAATGTTTTCTGGTTTAATATCTCTATGTATAGCTCCGTTCTTATGGGCGAATGATAGTGCATTAGCTGCAACAAATATTAATGAAGAAGCAGCCTTAGGAGCAAATACTTTTCCGTTTACTCGCATCTCTTCTAGTCGGTCTCTTAAGCTCCCATCTTTGTAATACGGCATCACGTAGTATGGGTTATCGCAGTGAACGTCGTAATTTATTACCTTAATAATTCCTTTATGTACTAAGTTAGACATTAGCTTTACCTCACGTACAAATCGTTGGTAATGATGCTCGTCCCACTTGTTAAGCATTTCTTTTACAGCATAATGAGTGCCATTTTTAGCCTTATATAAAGATACTTTCCCTAAACCTCCTTGACCAACACTTTGAACGTAAACCATAATTTATTTTTAAACGTAAAAAGAGAGTGCTTCTGCACTCTCTTTTTATAATATCAATGAGTAGCCCTATGCCTCTGGTTTCATCCCCAAGATGAGAGTCGATATTATCTGGTGGAAACGACGGGATTCGAACCCGTGAAGTACTCAGTTTTTTTTTAAAATAGACTCTCACTCAATAAACGCAAAAAATTACTAGGGGTTGCTTCTATATTATATTTAATGTAAAGAAGTGTGTGTTTTTAATTAGATAAAGCACACAAATATAATTAATGAGTAAATAAAATGAAAATTTATTTGATTTTGGTAAACAAATTGTTTAAAGTGTTATAGAGTAAAAACAAAAAAAATAAATTTAATATGAAAAAAGTAATTTTTAAAACTGTCTACGAAGCAGACACTAAATTCGATGGCAATGATTTTGGTCAGATGCTAAATAGTGATTATGTGACACAAGTGGATAAAATCCAAGTGGATAATATGCACACAAGTGGAGGAGGACGAACACTAGTAGATATATTTGATGAAGACAAATATGAACTTAGATATTTAGGAAACAACCTAGGCTCACACATATTCCAAGTGTCCAATGGTGTTTATACGGTTGATCTCCAGATGGCAAATGAATTGTTTGTGACATACTTTATTGTAGAATAATGTTTTACTAATTCTTACAAGAATGTCAAGTTTTTCTTTTGACAATGCTTTTGAACTGTAAGAATCATTTATGGTCCAAACCAGTTCGAAAGCTTCTTTTCATTGATGTTCAACTTTAGATATTAATTTATTGTATCTTTCTGCTATGAATATTCACAAGATCAGAAGCGCACAATCTAGCTATGTAGAACTTATTTCAAGTATAAGGTTTGAAAGACAAGACTTATACGACATAAGAGATGAATTTAGGAATTACTACACATTAGAGAGAATCAAAACAATGCCTATTGAAGACTATTCTTTGGGTATGGAACATCCTGATGAAGGATTTTCTTTCTGTCATACATTAGAATATACGCTAACAGGTCTTGGTGAAACTAAGGGGGCTCCTGCAAGTAAATTTGGCGTATACTATGGTAAAACAAAATCTGATCAAGTTGACAGATGGCGAGTTACAGGAAGGTATGGTTCTGATGCTGATGTTTCAGCAGCTTATGCAAATGTAAGGCAAGCGATTTACGAGTTAGTAGTAGCCGGAGGAATCAAAGATTTCAGAACTATTATTAAAAACACTTTACCTACAATTTTCAAAGGGAAAATTCTTTCAACATTTTATCCAGATGATTACTTAAACGTTTTTTCAAATGCCCATCTAAATTATTTTCTTACCCAACTTGGGCTAGATAATGAAGTAATGCGTGGAGTTGACGAGGTTCTCAAACGAGAGGAACTTGTGAGGTTCAAGAATGGAGATCAATTGATGCGAGATTGGAGCTTAGATGATTATATGGTTTTCCTTTATAAGTGTTATCCTGGTCGTCCTCCCAAAGAAGATGCTTCAACAGCAACAAACCCTCTTATTGGTTATCGAACTCCTCAATTCCCTGAATTCCCTAATCCTGAATGGGTAAATCTAGAAATGATCCCACCGTCATCCGAGCAGGAGAATGAAAACGCTATTAAACATAATGGTTCAAAAGGCTCTTTATCAAATCCAGATTATGAAAAGCAAGCAAAAGATAATAAAATATTTGGCAATCGTGGAGAGACTATTGTGCTTAGAATGGAAAAGAAAAGACTTCAAAATGCAGGACGAAACGACCTAGCAGAAAATATAAAAAAGGCAGAATTTGATTACGAAGGGTTTGATATTAAATCCTTTGAAACCAATGGAAACCCAAGACATATTGAGGTTAAGACAACAACCAGAGCCGTTGGTCAGGCAAATTTCTTCTTATCAATAAACGAATATAACATGTCAGCAGACCTGGAGAATTATTATGTTTATATTGTATATGATATTATGTCCATAAGTCCTAAGATTTGGGTGGTACAGAATCCATTTCATCCAGCGAATCAAAACGTGACAAGGATGCCTATATCCTTCCGTGTTGTAATTAACACCTCAAAATATGTACATTTACCAGATGGCAGAGTTCAGTAAAGAATATATTAAAAAAGAAGGATGGGAAACCGAATACGATTTTTGTATTTTAGACGAGTTTAACAAGCTCAAAGAAGGTGAGACTATTAATTTAATTTGTGAAGGATTTGGATCCTCTAGAGTTCACCGAATCAATAATCAATGTTGTTTATGGCTTCCTCGAACAGAGGAATATACTCTACTTGAAGAATTAGTATAAGTTATTATTCAAATTCAGAAAATATCATAATAAAAGTGATAGTAAATTAATCTCTATGGCAGCACAAGGAATAGATAAGAGAAAAAGAATATTCAACAAATACACATCTCAACTAAAGATATTACATCAGAATGGTTTATTATATGATAAAATCAAATATAAAGAAGGTGTTTATATTTGTCCAATTTGTCTAAACGAATTCAAGGAGGAAGATTTAAAGGATACCTCTGAAAATATGTTAACATCAGAAGATGCACCTCCAAAATCACTAGGTGGTCGAGCAAATACTTTGACCTGTAAAACATGTAATAGTAGATGTGGACATGAAATTGATTTTCATTTAACTGAGCGTTTGATTGAACTAGATGTAAGAGCCTTTAGACCAAACACTGAATCAAAAGCGAAGTTAACTCATGGTGAAATAACAGTACAGGGAACAATAGAGGTTGATGACTCTGGAAATATTTCAATCATACATAGCGAAAAAAACAATCATCTCAAGAAATTAGAAGACTATACAAATACCACAGGAAAAAATGATATTACTGAAATAGAATTTAAACCAAGTAGGGTTGAAAAATTAAGATATGAAGTTGCGTTGCTAAAAAGTGCGTACATCCTAGCATTTGAAATGTATGGATATACTTTAATTCAGAATAAATCGTATGATACTGTAAGAGAACAACTTCGTAACCCAGACAAAGAAATATATCCTGAAGGTTTTTGGACAAAGCAAGGGTCCTTTAAAAAGGAGAATGAGGGTGTACACTACATAGTTTCTAAAAAATTTGAGGGATTCTATTCTATATTTTCTCTCAAAACAAAATCTACAGAACATAGGTTTGGAGTATATTTACCTATGTCTTCTACAAGAACAAACGAGATAATTGATAACCTCAAAAAACAAAAGGCAGGATCAGAGTTAGATATAACTTCAAACGTGGGAAAAGATTATTTTGAAACGATTACAAATATGAAATTCATAGTCGAGTTAATGAATGATAAACCCTAACAATAAATATATGGGGCGTTCCAGTTAGAGATTGCTTTTCAACCATCATGAAATGGTAATATTTAATGAAATAAAAAAAAGGAGAGTATTACTCTCCTTTTAATACTTTGCGACCCATACAAGTAAACCGAAATTTGACTTACTTCCAAACTGCTTACTCTGGTTTTTGTTTCCGATCTTCACTTGAAGGTTTGTGTTTACTTTCATATTTAGTCCTTTCTTTTTATTGCAAGCTAGGCTTGCGGTTAATCCGAAATGTAAGTGCTTGCCCTTACAAAGTTTTAATATGCTCAGAGGCATTTTAGCTTTCAAGACTGGTAGCAGTATGGGAATCGAACCCACAGATCGCATCCGTCAGCTTAAATGCATTATAAATGTACAAATAAAATCGAAACATCCGCTAATTGTAAGATGAATTGTAGCTTAAGAAATCGCGTCAAATTAACCTCAGGAATGCTAAAGTTCTATGATAAATGTTTCAGTATTGTTTCAGAGCTACTAATTGAAACTCATCAAAGCCTTTAGAACAAGACTATTAAAGTGTCAGGTTCGAGTCCTTGTGGGACCACCAAAGAGGGGATTTGATTATTGTTAATCATTTCCCCTTTTTTATTTTTCCTCAAACCCTTTACCAATTCAGAGATTATAGTGAAAAATGAATTTATTCTAGTGGTTCGATATTGGTCTAATTCTCGATTATAGCTAATTCCGTTAGGAAACACTAAGTTTTGAAATGACTGCCTAGTGTGATAATCTGACTTCTCCCATATTAATAAGGGTTTAGAGCATAAATCAACTGCAAATTTGATGACTTTTTTGAGGTTCGATACATTTACTGATGTATTACCTAATTCTTTCTCAATATCGATATACTCTCTATCATATTTAGCTTTAAACTTGATGTACATTACTTTGTCTACCTCCTCTAAAATAAATCGTTCTTCAATCTTATCTATTTTTTTTTGAATTAAACTAAGATTGGTTTTCAATGTCTTTTGTGCATTAATATGATTCTCAAAGAAGTTCCCAAATTGTTCTTCTATTTGAAGCATTACTATTTGCAATTCTTCTTTGTCAATGTGTAAGAAGCTTAAAGCCTTTTTAAATAATTGATGCATTGCTTTTGCACTCCTATTTACTTTGCATCCTTTCTTATTGCATTTGTAATAGTACAAACCTTTTTTCTTAACTAAATAGCCAGTTAAGGATGACTTACATTTATCACACTTGGTAAAAACCTTTAGAGGTAGGTTTTCATCATCTTTATTTTTAACGAATCCGTGAACTCTGTTTTCTTGTCTAATTTCATTTACTAAAAGAAATAGTTTTTTTGACACTAAAGGCTCGTGATGTCCTTGAAATATTTCTCCAGGAATCATTTTACTTGTAATTAAACCGCAATAAAAAGGATTAGTAAAAAGACCTGTTAGTCGTTTATCAGAAATATTAACACCAATATTTTTTAATTGTTTTGAAATTTCTACATTTGACATATTCTTATGTGCTTTCCATTCAAAAGCTTTACGTAATTTTTTACCTTCCTCATTTACAACAATTTTTCTTTCTGACGCTTTGCCTTTGTTTAGGTCTTCATACCCTCTAGGAGTTGCCCAAACCCAATAGCCATTTAAAAGCATCTCTTGCATTCCTGTAACTACCTTATCTCTTCTCAATTCATTATCCATTTGTCCAAAAAGGAAAAGTATTTTTTGCTGAAATGAACCTGCTGGAGTTGTAGGATCTAGCTCTTGTGTTACAGCCAAAGTGATTACACCATACTTTTTTAAGAGGTCGTCTGCTATTTGAGCCCCATTCATACCAGAACGAGAAAAACGCTCGTAAGAATAAACTATAATATAGCTTATATTCTTAGAACGTTTTACAAAATTCAATAGCTTACCAAACTCCTTTCTATCGTCTGTTTTGGCTGATTCATAAGTACCGCCAAAATAACCTACAATGTTTAATCCTTTATTATCTGCAAAATTATCACAGTATTTTTTTTGTGAGCCCAAACTCGTATTATCTTCTTGTTCTGCTGAGGAGACTCTGGTGTAAATCACAGCATTATTCCCTTGTTGGAATTTCTCTTCTACCTGAGGCACAAATTGTTGGAATAATTTTAAATCTTTCATATTTCTCTTAATTTTATTTACCAAGAGGAATTGAAGCCAATAGTTCTTGATAATTATTTTAAATTGACAAACTTCATATCAAATACAATTTTCTAATAATCAATGTGTATATTATTTACAAGGTACAGTTCGAATATAATCAGGGCTAATTTTTCAGCATTTCTTATTAACCGATTATAGTCTTCTTTGGAAAAATCCTTATATTTTGGTATTAGTCTAAGTTGAGCCAAAGGCATTCTATTCCTTACCCTTTCGGTTGCTTTTTCTATATTGTCTTCACTAGGCTTTTCCATTGTTGAAATCTTTTTTATCAAAGGCGACTTTGAGTTTGTTAATGTTTTGTTTTACAAATTTGATACGATTTCATAAACTTCATTGACTAATAGTAATGTCTAGTAACCAATTAATCCCTATTCATTCTTAGCGTAACCTTTGAAAGAATGAATTTATACTTAATAATACCTGAATTCGTTATTGCAAATTTGAGATACTTAAATCAATTTCAGAAAAGACCACAATGAGAAACCATTGACAACCATTTGCTACTTTAGGAAACAAAAAGCCACAATGAGCTACTATATCTATTATTTAGATATTTAGGATTCACTAAAAAACATATTTTCTTACATTTAACTTGACTTCTTGTATTATCTTCATCAATTAAATGCAGTAGTATGCATCAAAACAACTAAAAATTAGTGCAATTTTGTTTAAATTAGTCTAATAAACACATTCTATTTCGTTGCCTGCAAATCACTGTATAAATATACAGTTTCATTTTGTCGTCTCAGATTATACGCTTTTTAGCCTTTTTTAGTGAACCCTACTTACACTAAGAAAGAAATAAAATGCACTTTTTATTAGCAAAACCTCACGAAACCTCACGAAACTTCATATAACCTCACGTGATATTTGGTAAACTGTAACCTCTGTAACGTCCTGAATTAACTATACAATTATTTAACAAAAGACTAAAATAACT
>CAZEGV010000012.1:0-45292 GCA_964511645.1 uncultured Cytophagales bacterium | reverse complement strand
AGAGTGTAAAAACAAACAGGATAAATGACTTATCTTATAGTTAAAATGGTATAAGGTCTTTTTTATGCCTAAGTTTGAGTAATATAACATCGTTATAGGGTTGAAAAGAACACACGAAGTGTGTGCAAAAGGGATTGAAGTGACATCCTTTTTTATTTTTTTTTCGTGTCATATTGAGTTTGTCGAAATATAGAACGAAATAAAAAAATAAAAAAGATACAACGTAAAGCCCGACCCTAAACAGCGAAATAGCTGAGTAGGGTTTTGCCCTTATTTTTATATATGTTCTGTTCGGCGCAAGTCCATTACGGTTTTTACGGGGTTAAATGTAATCACGGGAACTTCTATAAAAATAGTTGTCCAATATGCCATTGCACCATTCCATAGTCCGGGTAATTCTTGTTGTTTGAGTTCTTGCCCGTCTTTTGATTTATAACTAATAAAGCCAGTATTATAGTCGATGTAGTTTTTTAAGTCAAAGCGATTTCCTTTGTAGTCTTTTGTACTACAAATAAGGTCTACGGGGTTAAAGTGGGTTGCTTCGTTGAGTATTTCGGCTTGTATAGGATTGTTTTTGTCTATTTGAGATGATTCTATGACTTGCAGTGACTCTGCTCCTTTTGAGTCGATACACCAAAAAGGACCACCGCCAGCTTCTCCTTCATTTTTCACCATTCCACATACTCGTATGGGTCTATTGAGTATTTCGTATACTTCTTGTGCTGACCTAAAGTTTCCTCTGATACCGAGTTGTTTATTACAAAAGTGGTCGATTTCTTGTATGAGTTCTGGTGACGGGTCTATTTCTAAGTCTAATAAGTATTTGAATACTTTGTTTTGTGTACGGATAAGATATCCTGCTAGTGCTTTTTTGAACTGTACCGTTTCTTTTTTGAGCCTGTCGGGTACTACATTGTCTATGTTTTTGATAAAGATAATATCACTATTGATATTTGCTATGTTTTCGATTAAAGCCCCGTGTCCGCCAGGTCTGAATAATAAATGTCCTTTTTCGTCTCTAAAAGGACTGTTGTCCATATTGACTGCAATAGTATCGGTATGGCTGAGTTGTTCTGAAAATGAGATGTTAAATTCTACTACAAAGAGTTCCTCATAATAAGGTTTCATTTTGTCTACGAGTGTTTGTAGTGCTGGTCTATGTTCCTTACTTACTGTAAAATGTATGTTGACAATACCATCTCGGTCTTGAGCGTATAAAGCACCTTCTACTAGGTGTTCTTCTAATGCTGTCCGTGAAAAAGTATCATATTTATGAAAAGGAATTAAAGCTTTAGGTTGATAACCATAAGCCAATCCTTCTCTCTGAACAATGATTTTAGCAATATTAACTAGACCTTCAGTTGTTTCGGTACTGATGTCCCAATTTAGCTCTATTGCTTTTTCTTCAATGGCGTTACCAAAAGCAAGGGACTTATAATGAGCAAGAAACTCTGTTACTTTTGATGAGGTGGGTTTTGTGACAAACTTAAAAATGTCTTTAAACATTCGGCTTGCCGCACCAGATGCGGGCACAAATTTAGTAGCACTATGTTTTCCGATGTTATTTTCGAATATAGCAATGTATTTGACTAATTCAGTTTCGTTGAGTTGCTTAATACCATTTCCTGCTGTGGCTGGAGCGGTTAGCTTGGCAAATGGAAAACCTGTTCGGAATCGTTCTATTTGAGTTTCCGCTTGTTCTAAGGAGATTTCTTTTTTTTCTAATGCTTTTTGGTCTTGCGTGCTAAATGTCATTAATGTATCATTGATTTGGTTTGACTACTAGATAAGTCAATACTACGCATTAATGTAGAATAAGGTTATTGATTTATGTATTCATAAACTACTTTTTTTGTAAAAAAGTTCTTTTTGTAAAAAAAAAAGTGTCTTCCGTGTCTAATTTTAATTAGAAATCACATATATTAGGGGTCATGTTCGCTTATTAGGTGGGCTCAATAAGTTTAATTGATTAATTAAAGAGTGTTGAAACATATTTATAAAATTGGTGCTATAACATTATTGTCTCTAGTGTCTTTCTCTTCTTTCGCTACGGAAGGTGATGAAGATGTAAAAGGTGACGAGCAAGAAAGTGTTGTAGTTAAAAGTGAAGAGAAGCAAGAAACTTCTCAAGCGAAAGAGGAATCGAACCCTGATGATATTGAAGCCCGTATAGATAGGATGCATAGCATGAGAATATCTGGATTTTCTCGTTTGGTAGGATATTACCGAAACATGAAACAGTTTTATCCTAATCTTCCAGATTATAAGGGTTTGACTTACCCTATTACTTTAGGTATTGGTGATGGATCGGGTAATCCTGCGTTTATGTTAAAGTTAGAAGGGTCTGCATCTAAAAATACGCATATTTTATTAGAAGCAGGTCTTCATCACAATTTTGGTGCTTGGGGTACTGGTGTATATGCACCAGGTGCTCAGCAGAAAAGAGATGGTAAAGTAGCTACTATATTTTCTCGATTTGCTTTGGAAGCAAAAACACGTAATAACCTTGGTACATTCAAGATGATGGCAGGTGGAGGAATGAACTGGGGGAAATTAAGTCCTTTTACTTTATGGACTTTTCAGTATCGTGATGATATGTTTGAGCGTTATCCATGGGATCCAGCAGGGTCTAACTGGAAAAGATACGGTTGGTTTTATTCTTTAGGAGATGTGCCTCGTGATCTTCGTTGGGGAAATAGAAGTTTGTCAGGGTTTAGAATAGATGCAGAGGATTTACCTCGTAACTATGAAGCTACTTTTATTTTTGGTAGAACAATAGGGATTTGGGAGAGTTATGTATATGATTTTCCTCAACAGACACTTGCTTTTAGGGTAGGGAAAAACTTCAAAGGAAAACATTTTGGAATCAATTACTTTAACCAATTTGGGTTTGGGGGGAGTAATAAATACAGAACGTTTGCAGCTGGAAAAGCCGGTGATCATCCTTGGATAAAAAGTTTGGCTACTATAAAAGATCCTTTAGGAGAGGCTCATGTAGAAAATAAAACATCTCAATTGGTGATGACGGGTGATTTGAGGTGGACAATAGGAGGAAAAGTAAGGTTGTATTCTGAAATGGGGATTGGTTCTTATTTGGATTTTGGTTATAGTCCAAAAGAAAATTACGATGTTGTTTTTGAAAAAGACAATACTGTAAGGAATAACCTGAAAAGTAGGTATGTGAGTCCGATATTATATGCAGAAGCAGATTTCAAGAAAGCATTTATTGGTTGGCCGTTTAAATTATCAGCGTTTTACGTAGGAAGGCACGCGGTCAATAATTCTGGAGCAGTGATTAACTCTTCTATAGAGTCGGCAGGTAATGGGCTTGGATTTGGGGGCAATAGTGAGTTAGCAGTTAATAACCAATTTTATTTTGAGGGCTTAATTACAGAGGTTGGACAAATTACAAATAATAGAGCAGGGGTTAATCTACAATCAACAAAGAAATTTGGCAAACTGATTATGGAGTTTGGTATAGGGGCTCAGCAAGAGCTTGTGAACTTGGGTGCGTCAGAAAATGATACACTAGACAATGGTTATAAATTAAATAGACAAAGGCCAGGTAATGTAGGGAACTCTGTAACGCTTTATCATATAGTCAACCAATACCAAAGAAGTAGGTTTGATTATAACAATAGATTTTACGGTCCTTATGGTCGTTTGATGGGAGACTTTCGTAGAGCTTGGGAAAATGTAGCTATTACAGATACTGTTGTAGATTATAAAAAGTCATACTCGATGATAGACTTGGGAGCGAAGTATAAAACAACCTTATTCAAAAAAGAAATCATTATATCTGCCTTTGTGAGAGCCAACTCGGTGCAAGAGAAAATTTCTCCAATCCCAGTATTTAGTGACAAAGCATTTGTGAGACAGTGGTATGAAGAGTTGATTACTTTTTATCATGTAGCCCCTAAGTGGACGATTATTGGTTTAATATCATCTGAGCAAGTGAAGGGTAATTTGCGTACTGAGTTGGCTGTTGTCTCAGATAACGATGAAGACAACGGAGATGTTTTGATAAGAAGTGACTTACATCCAGCAGGAGAGGGAGAAAAGGTGAACTTAAACGGAAGAGAGGTTTATATCAATAGAAGTGATGACCCTACAGCGGAAATTATTAAAGCCAAAGCAATTAATCAATTGGGCATGGCTTACGGTATTGGGTTTGATTATGACTTTACAGATAACGCAAGTATAGATGTGAGATACAGATGGATTGATCATAAAGATTATAATTTCATAAGAGATGTCTTTCAGGGACATGACCTTACAGTTGAAATGAAAGTGTTCTTCTAAAAAAAGGAGAAAAAAAATTGATTAAAAGAATATTTAGAATTGTATATATATAATAAGATGAATAAAAAATTAATACTATTAGGAAGCTTTATAGCGATGGTTTTTAGTGCTAATGCTCAGAAAGCAGCGGGAGGATATTTTAGTGGTACTGCTCGTGCTTTAGTAGAGAGTAGAACAGTTTTAGATACGCTGGGTGTAAAGGATGGTGCAACCACAGGTGGTTACACTTTGTTTGATTTGGGTATTAATGCAGTAAGGAACGATGTGATTAAGGCAAGTGCTGTTCTTCGTGTAAAAAACGAGTTTGGTGGTTTCTTTGGTGATGGTGTATTCTTTGAATTCAGACAAATGAGGCTAGAAGGACTTATTGGTGAAGTAATTAAATACCAAATAGGTGATTTAGACTTGTTACAAACGGAATATACATTATACAATAATGACATTGGATTTAATAAATATGAATCTGAATTATTCTCTATGAAACGTGATATTATCAATTATGAAAATTTTTATACAAAAGATAACACTTGGAGAACTCAAGGGGTAAACTTGTATACGACTTTTTTGTTCAAAAAAGCAATTGATAAAATGAAAGTAAGGGTACATGGTAATCGTGTAGCTGGTACAAACCTTGCAGGTACTCCAGATAGATTCATGTATGGTGGAGATATTAGGTTCATTAGAAAAAATCATGAGATAGGTTTTCATGCTAATAATGTACAAGACTTAGCTAAAACATTGATTAAGTCAGCAATTGATTATGACAATCAAGTATATACGGGTAATTTTAAATTAATATTACCATTGGCACAAGATAGGTTCAAAATTGGATTTGATGGTGAAGCGGGGATTTCTCAGATGAGTATGCAACGAGGAGATTCTACTAAAACACTTGAAGGTGGGTTTGCTGATATTGGTTTAGTAGCTACTTACAAACCTTATGGCTTAAAAGCAAGAGTAGCATACAGAATGGTAGACGCTCACTTTACTAGCCCTGCTGCACAGACAAGAAGAGTATATGATTATAATAATGCAACAAGGTTGTTTGGCTATGATCAAGACAACGAGATATCCCCTTTTGGTATCAACAGGGTAGTGGCGTCTTACGATAGGCTGTCACAAGAAACGGGGCTGTATAATTCTAAAACATTATCTACTAGCTTGATGGCGTATAACCCAATATATGGTAATGCATTGCCTTATGGTAAAGCAACACCTAATAGAGCAGGGCTTGATATTAATATTAGTTTAGAGGACTCAACTAAAATCTATGACATCACATTAAATACAGCCTTACTAAATGAGATAAATCCAGAAAATGCTGATGCAATAGGGAAAGATTTAAGAAATTTCTTTGTTGTGCAAGCAGGTGCTAAAATTAATATCCATACTTTATTAGGGGAGCAGAATACAATGGCTGTTTCTGCTGGATTGAGTAGAGAGACAACAACTAGATCAGGTAATACTGCGGTAGATTTCGCTACTTCTAGTGTAGATTTTGGTCTTGATTTAGAGCCGTACAAACGTTTGCACTTCTTATTGGGTTATAAAACAATTGTGGCCAAAGGTAATGAGTACATTATTGGTAATACGCAACACAAGACGGATGAGTATAATGATTATACGCTATCGGCGACTAATACAGATATTGACACAAAAGACAATATATTTACGGTAGGGTCTAAATTTATCTTTAGCGACAATACTTTTTTTGCTGTACAAGGGAACTTCTCGCAGTATGACGGTAATGAGCATTTGATTAATAATCCTACTAATAATTGGAAGTATAACATGAATCAAGTTTATTTCTTGTATTCTCAAAAATTCTAAGACTATGAAAGAATTAAAAAAAAGTATACTACTAATATTATCTTTAATGAGCTTTTGGGCTTGTAAAACGGATAAGAATGAAATATTAGGTGCACAGATAAAAGCTGCTTCAGCAGATTTTAAGATTCTGGCTCCCTTTTCGGTCAGTAAGAAAAGTATCGTTTTTTCAGTCGATAAACCAAGCAATAAATATGGTTGGATAATGAAAGAGGATTCGGTGGTTGTCTCTGCGGAATTTAATGAAGAGGTAACTGCCACTATTAGCATTAAGGGCTTAAAGTCTGGAGCAATTAGAAAGTTCAGAGTTACCGCAAAAAAACTTGATATTAATAATGTCAGTTGGAGAGGTGAGCATGAAGGATTTTATTTTTTCAGAAAAGAAAAAGCCCTAGTGACTTATCATATAGAAGGATATAAAGGAGAGATTGATGATGACACTATAACTATTCAAGGTCCTCAACTGTACCGATCAGGGCGTAATTTTGCATTGCCATCATGGAGTTTAGAGGAATATGACTTACCATTTATACCGCCTAGAAATTCGGCTTATGGAAATGATGCTGTAAAAGGAACTCATTATAATGAAAGTGGTATTGAGACAGGAATGGATACACCTAACGGAACAAGGTTGTTCAGAATTGAGAGTTCTCAAACTCAAAAAACAGGGTTTCTTAATATGGGGCATACTTTTGAACTTAAGGATGTTGGAGGAAAAGGAAAATATAGATATTTTGTAAATTCATCTAACCCAGACAGTGTGTATTACAATATGTATATATATTCACCATCTAATAAACCTGAAACTAAGCTGATTGTAGTAATAGGGGAAATAGATATTGATAAAATTGAATTTACAAGTGGATCAGGGACAACAGAGAAGTACACAAAGAGGCATGATAGGAAAAATCATGATAGAAAGTTATTAACAATTCCTATGAATTTCACTGGATGGAAATTGTTTTCGTTTAGATATTCAAATATTCCTTTTTCTACTAATAAATTATACGGAGGAAATGGAAATAAGATTAATCAACCTCAATCAGCAACAATGATAGATTTTAATTTAGAAGGAGAAATAGCTGGTCATCATGTGGTTTATGTAGATTTCCCTATTATTACTTATGGGGGTCCATTTGATCCTACAATTCTTAAATAATTAAAGAGCAGAGAGCAATTAGCAGATGAATAAAAGAATGAAATTAATACAACTATCAATATTGACAGCTTTAACCTTGTTTAGCAGTTGTGCTGGATTAGAGAAAATCACTTTGTTTCAAGGAAATAAAAAGAAACCTGTAGGTGTAGCAGCACTCTCGTATCACCAAGGTGACTTAACAGCCTTGGACTGGAAAACGAAAAAAGGAGATAATGTGATTCAAAAGGGGTCTAATATTATCTTAAATAAAGTTAGTGGCGCTAATCGTAATACAGTATTAGAGTTAGATGTAGAAGATTTAGACTTTAGAGGTGATTTGGCAGTGGTAATTTTAGCAAGAGTTACAGAAGGTAAGAGCACTAAACTTAGACTAGAGCTAATTGATGATGAAGGGCATATTGCCAATGGGAAAGATTTGTCCCGTATTATCACTGTAACAGACGGTTATGCAGAGTATGTTTTTAAAACATTAGGTTCTTTTACTCAGCTGAGTCCAGAAATAGCAGATGTAAATGCAGGGAATATTAAAAAAATACGATTTGTATACGCACCTACCCGAAAAAACTATACGTCTACAATAGATTTTGCAGAGATGAAAATACGTCTAGGGAATGAGTCTAAAAAGAAAAAGGGTGGTGTCAAAGGAAAAAATGGTGGTATGATAGCCGATTTTTCTAAAGGTAAGACAAAGGGTTGGATGACTACTGGTGCAGGTTTGAGTATAGGGAAAAGTAAACATTCTTTGCGTTTAGAAGCAAGAAATATAGGTCCTCAATATCAATCAGTATCTAAAAAGATTGAATTAATTGATTTATCTAATCACCAATTGATTAGGGTAAGAGCCAAAGTGACAGCGAGTACCATTATCCCTTTCTTGAGGTTGGACTTTACAGATGTAAATGGGGCTGTAACAAATAAGTTTCCTCGTTGGGTGGCATTAGATACCATCGGTAACGCCAGTGCTATTTCATCGGGAAATGGAGGTTATGTCGTGAAGGATGGTGAAGTAATTATGGACAGGGTAGATTTGTCAGAGGCACGTTATATCGACTATTTCTTTGATTTAAAAGGTAGATTTTCTCAATCATACCCTAAGCCATTGACTTTGGATATACAGCGTATTAATAAGCTGTCTTTATTCATCAATCCGGGCTTTATAGAGTTCTCTGGAAATGTCTACATACAACAAATAGAGGCAATTGAACGTAGATAAAATTGAACGTAGATAAACTTGTAGGGTTGATATAATATTATATATTTGTAAATAGGTTGTTAAATTAAATTATAGAAATGATGAAAAAAATATTACTAAGTGTTGCTTTATTAGCATCAGCTATAGCTAGTGCTCAGGTAACCTTTACAGACACTACTTGGAAGATTGATTTTGCAGGATGGACAGATAAAACTGTTGCTAGTGTAGCTTGGGCGCCAGGTTGTGATGGGGATAATAGTCTTAAAACGTACACCGCTGATACAATTAAAAATGGTGGTTTAGAAATTAAAACTACAGGAGAGCAAGAAGGTTGGGAAAAAGTAACAATTGCTATTGTAGATGTAGATGGATTTCCTATTACTGTAGATTTATCTAATAATAAAACTGCTCAAATAGTAGTAGAAACTAGTGTGGCTGGCGTCGAGTTTTTAGCAATACTTGGAGATGGTAAGGCTAAACATTGTGCTGCTTTTGATCGTGTGTTAGCGGATAATACTCCAGCTATTATTACTACATTAGGTCAAATCAATACACCTCTTTCGCTTAATAGTGCATCAGGTATTCCATGGGATTGGAAAGTCTTTCCTTACACAGATAGAGGAGGAGATGCCTGTTATCCAGCTGAAGGACAGTATATAGATTCTACTACAATTACTACTATTAATCTTTACTTTAGAAACCCTGGTGGTGGTGATAATAACGGTTGCGCTGGTGGAGTTGGTAAATCAATTGCAGGTACATTCAAAATTAAGTCAATTACATTAGGTGAGTCTATTCCAGACCCATTTACTGCTGTCATTACTGAGACAGTAGATGCTGGAAATAAAGTTGATGTTTATGAAATGTCATTTGTAGGTGCAGCTGACGATGCTAATGTATCGGCTTATGCTAATGTAGGTTTTGCTCCAGGTTGTGATGATATCAATACTAATGGTAAAACGTATGCTGCTGAAGTGAAAAATGGTGCATTAGAGATTACTACTACTGGTGAGCAAAAATTTTATGAACATGTAGAAATTAAAATCGTAGATGCTTTAGGTAATCCTAAAACATTAGATTTATCACACCCAGATAAACAAGGGATTTTGATTGAATTAGAATCAGATGTTGCTATCGAAGATATGATGGTTGTATTGGCCGATGAAGCTACTATACATTGTGATCCTACTAAGATTTGGCAAGTGCCAGCAGACAATAATCCTGTTCTTAAAGCAGCAGTACCTGCAGGAGTAAGTACAATTACTAATTTGACTGATGATATACCAGGTAATGATTACGGAGTAGGTGGATTTGACTGGAAAGTATTTGCTACACCAGATATGTTAGCTTGTTACCCTGCTAATGGTCAATTTGTTGATTCTACTAAGGTCTCTGAGATTTGGGTTTACTTTAGAAAAGCTGTTGAAACAGATAATGGTTGTGATCCAATTTCAGGAGGTGGTCAATCAGTAGCCGCTACTGTCAAAATCAAGCGTATTGTATTGGGGCAAGATCCTGCAATTGGATTTGATGAGTTTGTATCTAACGAAGCTACATTCTCTGTATTTCCTAATCCAGTATCAGAAGGTGTGATTAACTTCTCAGAAAACTTAGATTTAGTTGAGCTTTACAACGTACAAGGTAACCTTGTAAGAACTGTTGCTAACACTAATAAAATGAATGTAAAAGGTTTAGATGCTGGAATGTATATCATCCAATCATCTAAAGGATATAAAAGAGTAGTAATCAAATAGTATTACTTCATCTTAAACTCAAAAGCCTAGCTTCTTTATAGAAGCTAGGCTTTTTTTGTTGTAAAAAGGATTGTTTTTTATAAATGAGGACTTAAAAGACTTTTTAACTGAGCTAATCTCATTCCACCAGCTTGTTGTACTACTTTCTTGCCGTCTTTAAAGAGGATAAGAGTAGGGATACTTCTGATAGAATATTCCCTAGAGAGACTGGTATGCTTCTCTGTGTTAATCTTTACGATTTTAACCTTGTCTCCTAGTTCGTTTTTAAGTTTTACTAGTTCTGGTGCCATTGCCTTACAAGGACCACACCAGTCGGCGTAGAAGTCTACCAATACAAGAGGGTGGCTTTCTACAAGTTTATTAAATTTTGACATATTATAATAGTTGTTGTTTTATTGAAAACAGAAGTACTTACAAAATAGTTTCTTTTGTCTCAAAAAAATCGAGGGATAAGCATTGGAGTGTTTTTTATATACTCCTTGTATGGCTGTCCAAACTCTACGATGAGCTTCTTTTCCTCTAGTTTTGTTCCTATTATTAAGTACGTAGTAATAGCAGTAGCCATAATTAAACTAGTACTATTGAGATTGCTGAAGAAATATCCCCAGACAATTAAGAGAGAGGCTGAGTAGAGTGGGTGTCTAACGTGTTTGTTTAAGCCAGCGGTATTGAGTTTGTTGGCTTGTGATTGTTGTTTGTAATCAAGCCCTAAAAACTCAGCACTGCTATAGTTTTTGAATGCAAAATAGCCTAATAATAAACCGCTTAATAATATTCCGTAAGCAATGATTTGAACCAACATATTGATAGGAAAAAAAATAGGGTCGTTGATACTGTTTTGGTAATACAAAACAGGTAAGAGAGAGATTATCGCAAATAGATTATATCCAATCCTGTAAAGTGGGAATAGATTAGTAAGAGTGTTTTTCACCTTTCTCTTAACTGAGTCACTCGCCAAAACACTGTGTATTACAAAATACAATCCCCAAGCTAAAAAAAGGTAGACAAAGTCCATTTTATTGGTAAGGAATAGTTTTTAGGACATGAGAGATGGCTTTGATTCTAGCCTTTGATTTTTGGTTAGCATCAATAATCTCCCATGGTGACACGTCTGTGTCGGTGAGTTCAAACATTTTCTTTTTATACAATGTGTAATCATCCCACAGCTCTTGAGCTTTTTTGTCTACGGCTGTTATTTTCCATTGTTTCAAAGGGTTTTTTTGCACTTCTTCAAACCTTTTAGCTTGTTCTTTTTTGTCAATTGAGAAATATAATTTTATCAAATAAGTGTCAGAGTCGATAAGCATTTTTTCAAAACCGTTGACTTGTCCCATAAACGTATCATATTCCTTTTGTGTACAAAACCCATTTACAGGTTCTACAACGGCTCTGTTATACCAACTTCGGTCAAAGAATACAATTTCTCCAGGCTTAGGTAATTGGTTGATATAACGTTGAAAAAACCATTGTTGGCTTTCATCTTCCGTAGGAACACCTAGGGCAACTATTTTGAAATGCCTAGGGTTGATATATTCAGTCGTTCTTCTTATTGCACCACCTTTACCGGCGGCATCTCTTCCTTCATAGATGATAACTATCTTTTTTCCTTTGCTAATCACCCATTCCTGAAGTTTGATTAGCTCTGTTTGAAGTTCTTTGAGTTCGTTTTCATACCGTACCTCTTCTAATGCCTTTTTGAGATTAATTCGTTTACTTTTAAATAAAGCTTTTAACCCTAGTTTAGAATTTAATAAATCGACTTCCTCGTTTGTTAATGGTTTATTTATCATGGTGACTTAGGTCTTTATATGTCAATTTGAACTGCACTTCTATGGTATTTCATAATTACATTAGGGTCAGGTAATAGCTCTATATTTGCCTCTCCCTTACCGTCATAATCAAATTGAGAAAGGATGTACCTCATACTTTCCAATCTAGCTTCTTTCTTATCATTTGTTTTTACAATAACCCAAGGACAGAAGTTTGTGTGGGTCTTATTGAACATTTGTTCTTTATAATAAGTATAGCTATCCCATAAGTTTTGACCCTCTAAATCTACAGGGCTAAATTTCCATTTTTTTAATGGGTTTTCCAGACGAGAATCAAATCTCTTTTTTTGTTCTTCTTTGGAAATTGAAAACCAAAATTTAATAACTTTGATACCGTCTTCATATAAAAGGTGTTCAAACTCAGGTACTTGCACCATGAATTTTTTGTATTGTTTATCTTCACAGAATCCCATTACAGGCTCTACTACTGCTCTATTGTACCAGCTTCTATCAAAGAATACAATTTCACCAGGATTGGGGAGTTGTTTAATGTATCTCCTAAAATACCATTGCCCTTTTTCTACAGGTGTGGGTCTACTGAGGGCAACTACCCTTGATGATCGAGGGTTTAAATGTTCTTTAAATCGTTTGATAGAACCACCTTTACCAGCGGCATCTCTACCTTCAAAAATAACCACAACTCTCATTTTGTTTTTAGAAATCCATTGTTGAAGATTCACTAACTCAGTTTGTAGCTTCTCTAACTCAATTTCATATTTTAAATTCTTGAGTGATTTTTTGATTTTAAACTCATCTTCTTTTGCGAAATCTATTAAATCTTTTCTAATTTTCGCTTTTAGTAATTGATCTGAATTGAATCCCATGCCTTGTTCTTTTCTTTTAGGAAAGGTTATTTTAGCTTTTTTGCTATTGACACAAGTTAAGAAAAAAACACTAAAAATATAGTTTTAAAGTCACTAAAGGCTATGTAGTGTAAAGAATCATCTAAAAATAGAGGTATTGTTAGATTGAGATTTTTAATTTTTGACCAATTTCTAAATTGCTAGAGCGAAGTTGGTTGATTTTTTTAAGCGTAGACACTGAGATGTCTTTTTTCTTACTGATAGACCATAATGTATCTCCCTTTTTTACGATATACATACTGTTGCCAGTTTGTTTTTCTTTAATAGTAACTATACTAGGATTTTTTACCCGTAATTTTTGTCCTGTTTTTATGATATTTCTACTGCCAATTCCATTCCATTTTTTTAGTTGTGCGGTAGAAATCCCGTGTCTTCTCGAAATGGTAGAAACTGCATCCCCTCTTCTTACTGTGTAATAGTTACCGTATGTTTTTTTAGTAATTACTTTATTAGACTTGGTTGATGGGTGACTAGTCGTATATTTACTTTGGCTATAAACAACAAGTCGTTGACCAGGGTAGATGATGTTTCTTTTTCCGATATTATTCCAAGCACGAAGCTTACTAATACCAACATGATGTTTCTCCGCAATTTTCCCCAAGTTATCTCCCCTTCTTACTTTGTAATACGTTTTGATAACGACTTTTTTAGGGTCTTGTACTGGTTGCACATTGACAGCAGATATGATTTCAGTATGCAAAGAGTCAAACAAGTGTTTTTTTCTAATAGGAAGTCTTAAAGAATAAATTTGCCCTGTTTGCGGAACTACCTTTTCTTTTATTTCAGGATTTAAGAAAGCGATTTCTTCTTGACAAACATTAAGACGGTTAGCTAAGATATCAAAATTAATCAAGGTAGATTCTTTTGATTCGAAATGCTTATAAGGGATTCCAATTTTACTGGCGTGTATATTGTGTTCTTTATGAAACCTAAAAGTGTAGTTAACTGCCATAAAAATAGGGACATAACCTCTGGTTTCTCTTGGGAGGTAATTATAAATCTCCCAGAATGTTTTTTTATAACCCGATCTTCTGATTGCTTTTCGGACATTGCCAGGACCGCAATTATAAGCTGCTAATGCCAATTCCCAATCATTATACATTTTATACAATACTTTTAAATAACGGCAAGCGGCTTCCGTTGCTTGATATGGGTCCATCCGCTCATCTATGTAGTAGTTGTAGTTGAGTCCATAAAACTTGCCTGTGCTCGGCATAAACTGCCAGAGACCTAATGCCCCAGCGTGAGATTTTGCAGTTGGACGTACACCTGACTCTACAATTGTGAGGTATTTGAGATCATCAGGCATATGATGTCTTTTGAGTGCTTCTTCAAAAATATGAAAGTAAATATTTTTTCTAGCGATTATTTTTTTCGTGTAAGAGCGTTTGTGTAAAGTGTACATATCTATAAAGGCACGTACTTTATCATTAAAGATCAAAGGCATATCTGAGTCAATACTAGCTATACGAGCAGCGATAACACTGTCTGGTTCATCAGGAGCATAGTCAAAGTTTTGAAGCAAATTGTTTTGCCCAAAGCTAGGTAAAATACACCATAGTGTGAAAAGAAAAGAAAATAGTACTTTCATGTTTTTCGTTGATAACTATATCTCTACAAGCTATCAAAATAATTAGAAAAAGACAAGAGATTTTCTTCATCAAACGCTTTTCCAATTATTTGTAGTCCTATAGGCATACCTGATTTGTCTTTACCATTAGGAATCGAGATAGCAGGTAACCCGCACAATGAAGCCTGTACCGTAAATAAATCGGCGAGGTACATAGAGAGTGAATCTGCTTTATCTCCAATATTCCATGCTGTAGTGGGAGCAGTCGGGCATATAATATAATCATACGAAGATAAAATGCTATTTGTTTCATCCTTGATGAGGCGGCGTAGTTTTTGTGCTTTGGCATAGTAGGCATCAAAATAGCCAGCACTAAGTACAAAAGTCCCTAGCATAATTCTTTTTTTCACCTCTTTTCCAAAACCTTCTGAGCGTGATTTTTTGTACATCGACATCAAATCAGTTGTTTCAGCACTACGGTGACCGTAACGCACTCCGTCAAACCGTGATAGGTTAGAGCTTGCTTCGGCTGTAGTCAAAATATAATAAGCGGGTAAAATATATTCTAAATTATCAAACTTAATAGGCTCTACGGTGTGTCCTGAAGACTTAAGTTTTTCGATAGCTAGTTTTGTTTGTGTAGCCACTTCATCTTGCAAACCTTCCCCAGTAATTCCATTTTCTAGGTAGGCAATACGAAGTTTTTGAGGTTTATTGTTGATAGAAGCTAAGTAGTTAGGTACGGGATTTTGTGAAACCGTAGCATCAAACTCATCCTTTCCTGCCATTACCTCAAGTAGTAGAGCATTGTCATGAATACTTCTTGAAAATATTCCGATAGTATCAAAAGAAGAAGCATAAGCAATTAATCCATATCGTGAAATACGAGAGTAGGTAGGTTTTAAGCCATAAATCCCGCAAAAAGAAGCAGGCTGTCTTACTGAACCTCCAGTGTCAGAGCCAAGAGAAGTCAAGCACATGTCGGCTTGTACGGCTACCGCAGATGCTCCAGAAGAACCTCCAGGTACTTTGTTAAGGTTGTCCGCATTTCTTACAACTCCATAAATAGATTTCTCATTAGAAGACCCCATCGCAAATTCATCACAACCCTGTCTTCCAATTACAATTACATCTTCAGTAAGGATACGCTCGATAGCAGTACCAGTAAACTGGGATTCAAAAGTTTCTAATATTTTACTTGAAGCAGTAAGTTTATGGTCTTTATGACACAATACATCTTTAAGCCCAATTACCATTCCTGCTAATTTTCCAGCAGTTCCAGCTTTTATTTTAGTGTCAACCTCTTTCGCTTTTTGAATCGCTTCTTCGGTATATACTTCTATAAAAGCATTTAGATTAGACTTCTCGCTAATATTGTCGAGATAATATTTTACTAAGTCAAGACAAGTAAGTATGCCTAATTGAATGTCTTTTTGGACTTCTAAAAGTGAGTTGTATCGTTTCAATCTATTGTAGGGTTAATCTCTGCTGATAGGTTTTTCTTGATCGCTGCTCTCAATTTGGTCTTTCACCTCTTTGGTAGCGTCTTTAAACTCGCGAATCCCTTTCCCTAAGCCTCTTGCTAATTCAGGGATTTTCTTTCCGCCAAAAAAGAGAACTATAGCCAAAACGACTACAATCCATTCCCAACCACCAGGCATACTAAATAACAATGTATTATTCATAATTTTGTAGATTATTACCTTACAAAGGTAGTGATATTCTACCTTAATTCTAATAAATAATTCTAAAAGAATATTTGGAATTAGAGCTATAAATAGAATAAAACAATATCTTTGAACTGCATTATGCAGGTGTGAGCTATGAAAAAAAATAAAGGGTCTAAAAAAAAAGTGATTAATAAAGAGGTTGATAAACCTGCTAAAGGTAAAATGAAAATCGCACATAATTTTATTTTGCTAGCAGTTACTTTTTTCTTGATTACCCAACTTAAAAGCCATAATAGGGGTTATGAGTGGGTTTTTGATACCCTTGTAAAGGGAGGATTGGCATCAGTAAAGAAGTATGAGGCATTGACAGAAGTTCAAAAAATGGAAGCGAAACTAGGCTATACAGGTAGTTATTTCAATTATATAAACAAACAAACTCCAGATACCGCAATTATTATAATGCCACCTAAAGAAACCCTTCAAACAAAAGGAAAAAAGATTAAACTAGATAGATATATTACTGGAAGACATTGGTCTAATTACTTCGTTTACCCTAGAAAATTTGTTTACGAAGATGAAAAGGAAAATTTCCCTGTTTTGTACAAAAAAGCAACCCATGTTGCCATTATGTATGCTTGGGGTTATCATTTGTTAGATTATCAGGTAGAAGGAAAAGTTGATTTTACTGTTTTGCCAATTAAAAGAAATAAATAAAGGATGAGTTGGTTTTTAGTTTTTGTATTGGGCTTTGTTTTCATAAACGTGATTGCTTTTAGAGTATCTATTTTAGAGAAATTAGGTTTTTCTATTCCCATAGGTATCGGGCTTAATACCTTGTTTCTGATATTGATTGATATGGCAGGAGTGGCAATTAATAACAAGACTACCATATTAGTGATGAATATTGTTTTGTTACTTGTGGTCTTGGGTTTGTTTTTTGTTAGAAATAAAGATTGGGTTAAGAACTTTAAATTGGATCTGAAAATAGATTGGAATTTATTCAAAAATATTAACCTAGGCTGGCTTTTGTTACTAGGTTTTTTATTCTATGTGATTTATGGGATATCAACAAAATCACTGTTTTGGCCAGTATATATATACGATAGTGCAGCGGGTTATGACTTCATAGCTAAAGCAATATTTAGAGAAGGAAGTTTTGATAATTCTATTTTTGATCCAAACTATCCGTTGTATTCTGTAAGAAGTGTTTATCCACCATTAGTTCCTTTAGCATTTAGTATGGCGTATGTTTTTGGGGGACTTTCGTCCAAGATAATCGGTGTATTCTTTTATTGCTCTACCTTTTTAGTTTTTTATTCTTTTATTAGAAAATATGTAACGGATTATGCCGCAGCATTATTTGCTTTATTGTTAGCCATTTCTCCAGAATTTGCTGCTTTCTCAGCATTGTCATCACCCAATCCACCGTGTACATTTTACGCCTCTATGGGCTTGTTGAGTATGTATGTATGGTATAAAGATGGTGAGCAAGGTTATTTTAACCTAGGAGTTTTTAGCTTGATGCTTGCTATGTGGACCAGGACTGAATCTATAATGTTTGTTGCAGGAGGTGGTTTTTTAGTTTTGTTAAATGTAATCAAAACCAAAAAACATATTCGCTTGGCTTATTATAGTTTTATTCCGATGTCTGTATTCTTTTTTTGGCAATGGTACCTGAATAATGTTTTAGAAACAACAAAAACAAATCCTATTGTAGAACACCTAGCTTGGGATGGAGATAAACTAGCAAGAATGATGAAGCAAGTAAGTGATGTGACTTTCTCTACGCAGTATTACGGCATTACAGTGTTTCTGTTTTTGATATTAATTTTATTAAATGCCTACTATATATATAAGGAAAAGGATAGTTTAGTACTACTCATTACCATTTTCATCCCGTGGTTATTATATATGGCTATTTATTATATAATCGATACGGATTACAAAGAAGGGTCAGTTGCTTGGATTGGTGCAGGTTATAAAAGAGGGTTCTTCTATTTCTTGCCTCTGATGTTGTTTTATGCGGCTAATAACAAAATAATGAAAGCAGTATTTAAAAATGTAACGAAGATATAATGAGTTTTACTTACTAAATATGTTATACTTTAATATACAGTAAAGAGCCCTAACCCCATCTTTGTAGCTAATTTTCTTACCCTCTTCATAAGTTCTTCCATAATAAGAGATACCTACTTCGTAGATTCGTATATTTGATTTTCGGGCTATCTTAGCAGTTACTTCTGGCTCAAATCCAAATCTTTTTTCTTTCAAATTAAGAGATTGTATGATTTTTGTATCAAATAATTTGTAGCAAGTCTCCATATCTGTAAGGTTAAGATTGGTAAACATATTAGAAAGAAAAGTTAAAAATTTGTTGCCTATTGTGTGCCAAAAGAATAATATACGATGAGGGTGACTTCCGATGAATCTACTGCCATACACAACATCTGCAAACCCTGATAAGATAGGTTTTAATAATAAATTGTATTCATTTGGATCATACTCTAAGTCTGCATCTTGGATGATTGTATAATCCCCTTTGGCTTCTTTTATTCCAGTATGAAGTGCTGCCCCTTTCCCTTTGTTTTTTTTGTGGCTAAAGTATCTAATGTCTAGCTCAGGATTTTCTTGGATATATTGTTGTAAAACTACTTCGCTATTGTCTGTAGAGAAATCATTAACAATAATGATTTCTTTTTGAATATCTTCAACTAGAGTAATCTCCCCAATTTTATTAAGAATTAAGTGGATTGTTTTTTCTTCGTTATAAACAGGGATGATAATAGAAAGTAAACGAGACATATCTTACAGAGTTGATTAGGAAAGAATTATAAACGTAAATATTGGATAAATAAGAGACTTATCAAAGAAACAGTATTAGTCTTTAATAAAGTTAATGACCATGTCAAAGAATACTTTTGGCTGTTCAGCATGTAGCCAATGCCCTGCATCTGGGATAGTTTTAATTGCTGATTGATTAAAGTACTGTGAAATAATCATCTCGTCTTCCGTAGCGATGTAACCAGAATTTCCACCACGAATAAATAGAATTGGAGTTGAAATAGTTGAGTCAGGGATTTGAGCTTCTCCTATGATTGAGATATTTTTTGTGATTATATCAAGGTTCATCTTCCAGTTAAAACCTTTTGTAGCACGTTCGAGGTTTTGTAGTAAAAATTGTCTTTCGCCAACTCCGTTTACATATTTTGAAAGAACTTCATCAGCTTCTTTACGAGATTTAATATTTTTTACATCAATTTCATTTAAGCCTTTTAGTATAGACTGGTGGTGAAGTCCATATTGACGAGGAGAAATGTCTGCAACGATTATTTTCTTAGCAATAGTTGGGTAATCCTGAGCAAATCTCATGACTGTTTTTCCTCCCATAGAATGCCCTAGTATAATAGGGGAAGCTAATTGCTGACTATCAATGATGTTTTTTAAATCTTGAGCCATTAGTTCATAGCTCCACTCGTCACTATGAGGAGATTTTCCGTGATTACGCTGGTCTACTGTAATGACATAAAGTCCAGCATCAACAAAATGCTTGGCAAGAGTTTGCCAATTATTCAGTGAGCCTAGTAGCCCATGTAGGATGATAAGTACTTGATTGTTACTATCACCAAAAGTTTTGTGATTTAATTTCATTGTGAAAAAAGGTGTGAAAAAGCCGTACTAGACGGCTTTTTTTTATTGTTTTTAGCAAAATTCTTTATAAACTTCTTGAAGATGTTCTGAAATCATTTCAGCACTTCTACCTTCTATATGATGACGCTCAATCATATGTACTAAGTTACCATCTTTAAATAAAGCAATGGCAGGTGATGATGGTGGGTAAGGTAGCATATGCTCTCTAGCAGTTTGTACAGCTTCTTTATGTACTCCCGCAAAAGCAGTAGATAAAGTAGTTGGTACTTTATCCTCATTTTTAAGTGAGGCAATTACCCCAGGTCTACAAGTACCTGCAGCACAACCACATACTGAATTGATTACTACAAGATTTGTTCCTTCTTTTTTAAGACTGTTTTCTACATCTTCGGCTGTGATTAACTCTTCAAAACCATTGGTTACAAGTTCTTGACGCATTGGTGCGACTAATTCTTCTGGATACATACTGTTGTTTTGTTTAATTGTTTTTCTTTCTTTTTTCTTAAATAGTCCAAACATGACTTTTCCGTTTACATAAAACCTAATTCTAGCTTTGCCGCATCTGACATGAATTCTTGTGAATAAGGAGGTTCAAAGGTCAAGTCAATTTGTACATCATTTACTTCTTCTAGTTTCCTGATTGACTCTTCTATATCAGCAGGGATTACTTCTGCCGAAGGGCAAGAAGGAGACGTAAGGGTCATTGTTACCTGAACATTATTCATCGGTAAGATGTTGATTTCATAGATAAGTCCTAGTTCATATACGTCCACAGGTATTTCTGGGTCGTATACCTCTTTTATTTGCTGAATTACTTTTGTTCTTAAATCTGTTTCTTCCATTTCTTTTATGGTGGCATGAGTTGTGCCATTTTTATTTTTAGGGGGCTTTCCCTTTCGCTATTTCGCTTTGGGTCGGGCTTTCGCTACTCATCCCAAAACTTCGCTCTGCTACGTTTTGGGATTCAGACAAACCGCTCTATCCCTAAGCCACACGCTCTGCGTGTTGTGTTGCGTGAGGGATCGCCGCGGCATCCTTTTTTATTTTTTTTCTATTTGTACTATATTTTGACAAGCTTAATATGACAAATAGAAAAAATAAAAAAGATACAGCAGAGAGCCCGACCTTGGTCACGCCCTTATTTTATTTATTGTTTTTGTAAATTAAGTGCAATTGCGTATAATTTTATTTGTTTAACCATTGCCAACAAGCCGTTTGCTCTTGTAGGGCTTAAGTGTTGTGCCATTCCTATTTTCTCAAGGAAATATAAGTCTGTTTTGATGACGGTTTCGGGAGTTTGGTTGTGTAGTACTTTAAGTAATAAGTACACAAGTCCTTTTACAATAATAGCATCACTATCAGCTTCAAACTGTGCTTTTCCATCTTTTAGGTAGCTATAAAGCCAAACTCTAGATTGACAACCTTTTATGATTCTGTCTTCAGTTTTGAATTCTTCGGCTAGTGGTTGTAGTTTTTTTCCTAATTCTATTATATAGGCATATTTGTCGCTCCAGTCTTCAAGTAACTCAAAGTCAGATATAATTTCGTCTTGTATTTCTTCAATATTCATTAGCGTAACATATTAATTACTTTGTTCAAAGCTTGTATGAAACAATCAATTTCATCCTTTGTATTGTATAAGCCAAAAGAGATGCGAGAAGTTCCCAAAATCCCAAAAAACTGCATAAGTGGTTGTGTACAATGGTGTCCTGTACGGATGGCGATACCTTGTTGGTCTAGCATAATTGCCAAGTCTTGGTGATGAATATCGTCAAACATAAAACTGATTACGCTGATTTTTTTTTCGGCAGTACCAATGATTTTGATACCTTCAAATTGTAATAGTTTTTTGGTAGCGTAAATCGTAAGTTCTTCCTCGTGTTTGATTATCGCATCTTTTCCGATGGTTTGGATATAATCTAAGGCTGATTTAAAGGCGATTACACCTGCAATGTTTGGCGTTCCTGCTTCAAATTTATAAGGTAAATCAGCATAAGTACTTTTCTGAAAAGTTACCTCTTTTATCATTTCTCCTCCTCCTTGGTAGGGAGGCATCACTTCTAATAATTCTTTTTTTCCGTATAGTACACCTACTCCAGTAGGCCCGTATAGTTTATGGGCAGACATCGCATAAAAATCACAGTCTAAATCTTGTACATCAATATTTAGATGAGAGCTTGCTTGAGCACCGTCTAATAATACTTTTGCACTTACTTGATGGGCTTTTTCTATTATTTCTTTTACTGGGTTGATAGTTCCCAAAGCATTAGAGACATAAGTGATGGCTACAAGTTTAGTTTTATTAGAAAGTAATTTTTGATATTCACTAAAGATGATTTCTCCTTTTTCGTTAATAGGAATCACTTTAAGGATGGCTTCTTTTTCTTCGCATAATAACTGCCAAGGTACAATGTTAGAGTGGTGCTCTAAAGTGGATATTATGATTTCATCTCCTTTGTTGATAAAGGATTTTCCAAAGCTTGAGGCTACAAGATTGATACTTGCCGTAGTACCTTGTGTAAAGATGATTTCATCTCTATGTTGGGCATTGATGAGTTTTTGTACTGTATCACGAGTAGTTTCATATTCTTGCGTTGCTTTTTCGGCTAAACTATGAATCCCACGGTGTATATTGGCGTTGGTAGTTGTATAATAAGTAGAGAGTGCGTCTATTACAGTTTGAGGCTTTTGAGTTGTAGCTGCATTGTCAAAATAAACCAAAAGTTTCTTGTTTACTTGTTGATTAAGTATCGGAAAATCTTTTCTTATTTTTTTGATATCAAACATTTACGCAAGTCTATTGGTGATTGTTTTCTTTATATTTTCCTGTAAGTCAGAGATTTTTATTTTCTCCACTACTTGGTTAGCAAAGGCTTCTACTAATAATGCCTTGGCTTTATTGGCACTTACTCCTCTTGATTGTAGGTAAAATAATGCCTCGGAATCTAATTGACCGATAGTACAGCCGTGCGAACAGCTTACGTCATCTGCCCAAATTTCTAGTTGGGGTTTAGCATTTATTTTGGCTGAGTCGGAGAGTAGTATGTTGTTGTTAGCTTGAAAGGCATTTGTTTTTTGAGCATCCTGTCTTACGAATATCTTACCGTTAAATACTCCGTTGGATTTATCATCCATAATCCCTTTGTAAAGTTCGTGGCTTTCGCAATTAGGGAATTTATGGTCGGCAATTGTATGATTGTCTACATGAGTATTGCCTTCAAGCATATACAAACCATTCATGTGAGATTCTATATACTCACCGTTTAAGGTGATATTAAGGTTGTTACGAATGATCTCACCACTGGTAGAAAAAACATTAGCGTAGCAAAAACTTTTTTCTGCTTGTGTCACTTGTGTAGTGCCTACTTGACTAGCTTGATTGTTATCGTTTTGTATTTTGTAATAGTTGAGCCTAGCATTTTTGGCAATGCTAATTTCAGTCAATTCATTAATGAAACTTTTATTCTCACCTATTGTGCGGTATATCATTGTGATATTGGCCTCTGAATTTTCTTCTGCTACAATAAGGTTGTGAGGGTAGGAGATAATATTTTGCTTACGTGCATCTGATATAAAATACACAATTGTATTATCACTTACGGTTTTGTTTTTTTCTATATGAATAAAAAAACCATCTTCAGAGAAAGCAAAATTTAAAGATGTGAAAGCGTCTTTGTTTTTTAGGCTTTTTCCATAGTATGTTTTAGCTATTGAATTGCTAGTCAAAGCTGTTTTAATTGATTCTATATGGATATTATCAGAGATGATTTGACTCATCCCGTCTTGATAAATACCATTAATGATGATGATTTTATTCCCTTCTAGGTCATCGTTTATGATTGACTTGATGTCTTCTTGTGTAATAGAGGGTTTGAGTGTACTGAAATCATTTTTAAGTACACGAGCAATATTTGTAAATTTCCATTCCTCATTGCGAGTAGTAGGAATCCCGATATCTTTGAAGTCCGCAAAAGCCTTGGCTTTATCAGGTTTGTTTGAAGTTAGTATTAACTGATCTATAAAGCTCATATCTTAGACTGTTTTAGTGTCTACTTCTTCTTTAATCCAGTCGTAACCTCTTTCTTCTAGTTCCAGTGCAAGTTCTTTACCACCTGTTTTCACAATTCTCCCATCGTATAATACGTGTACAAAATCAGGGACGATATAATCTAATAGGCGTTGATAGTGTGTGATGATGACAAAAGCATTCTCATCATTTTTATAAGTATTTACTCCGTTAGCCACAATGCGTAAGGCATCAATATCAAGACCAGAGTCTGTTTCGTCTAGGATAGCGAGTTTAGGCTCAAGCATTGCCATTTGAAACACTTCGTTTCTTTTTTTCTCCCCACCACTAAAGCCTTCGTTTAATGAACGGCTTAACAAAGATTGAGGCATATCTACAATCTTCATTTTTTCTTTCATCAACTTGAGGAATGTAACTGCATCAAGCTCTTCTTCTCCATGGTATTTTTTCGTTTCGTTTATTGCCGTCTTCAAAAAGTTAGTTGTATTTACACCTGGTATTTCTACAGGATATTGAAAAGCTAAGAATAATCCTTCTGCGGCCCTCTCTTCGGGTGCTAAATCTAGTAAATTAGTCCCTTCAAAATCTACGCTTCCTGCTGTTACTTCAAAATCTTCTCTTCCTGCCAATACAGAAGCTAATGTGCTTTTTCCTGCACCGTTAGGTCCCATTATTGCATGGATTTCCCCCGCTTTTATTTCTAAGTTTAATCCTTTTAGGATTTCCTTTTCTTCTACTTTTGCGTGTAAATTTGTTATTTTTAACATCTTAGATGTGATTATTCTTTTTAAGTTTATCCTACTGAGCCTTCTAGTGAAATGGCTAATAATTTTTGTGCCTCAACGGCAAATTCCATCGGAAGTTGTTTTAAAACTTCTTTAGAAAACCCATTTACAATCAACTCTACTGCTTTTTCTGTTCCAATCCCTCTTTGGTTACAATAGAATATTTGGTCATCGCCAATTTTGGAAGTAGTAGCTTCATGTTCAACTTGAGCAGTGGAATTATCAATGTTTATGTACGGGAAAGTATGTGCACCACATTGGTCTCCCATTAGCAAAGAATCACATTGCGAGAAATTCCGAATATTAGTAGCACCTTTAAATACTTTTACCTCGCCACGATAACTGTTTTGACTTTTTCCTGCCGATATACCTTTAGATACAATTCTGCTTTTGGTGTTTTTGCCAATATGGATCATTTTAGTTCCAGTATCTGCTTGTTGGTGATTATTGGTAACTGCTACCGAATAAAATTCCCCGATAGAATTATCACCTTTTAAAATACAAGAAGGATATTTCCATGTTACCGCAGAACCTGTTTCTACCTGTGTCCAAGCAATTTTGGCTCTATCACCATTGCAAATTGCTCTTTTTGTCACAAAGTTGTAAATGCCACCTTTTCCTTCTTTGTTACCAGGATACCAGTTTTGTACGGTGGAATATTTTACCTCAGCATCTTTTTCTACAATAATTTCGACAACAGCAGCGTGTAACTGATTTTCGTCTCGTTGCGGAGCAGTACAGCCTTCTAGGTAACTCACATAAGATCCCTCTTCTGCTATGATAAGCGTTCTTTCAAATTGTCCAGTCCCTTCTGCATTAATTCGGAAATAAGTTGATAACTCCATCGGACATCTTACACCTTTGGGAATATAACAAAACGAACCGTCAGTAAATACCGCAGAGTTTAGCGCTGAGTAATAGTTGTCTTGCACAGGAACTACTTTTCCCATGTATTTTTTAATGAGTTCAGGGTGATCAATTACAGCTTCACTGATGGAACAAAAGATAATCCCTAATTTTAATAAAGTATCCTTGAATGTGGTTTTGACTGATACAGAGTCCATTACAACATCTATTGCAATCGTTGGTCTTACTCCTGTTAGTCTTTTTTGTTCGTCTAGCGAAATGCCGAGCTTAGCAAAGGTTTCTAGCAATTCTGGATCTACTTCGTCAAGACTATCTAATTCCTTTTTTGGTTTAGGTGCGGAGTAGTATATAATGTCTTGAAAATCTATTTTTGGATAATTAACGTTTGCCCAATCTGGTTCGGTCATTTTTTTCCATTTAGCAAAAGCGTCTAACCTCCAGTCAAGTAACCAAGAAGGCTCGTTTTTTTTGGCAGAGATGAAACGAATAGTGCTTTCGTCCAAACCTTTAGGTGCTTGGTCAGCATCTATGTCGGTTACAAATCCATATTTGTACTCGGTGCCAGTAACTGTTTCTAAAAGCTGTTTTTCTTCTGCTTCTTTCATATTGAAAGCTTTGTTATTCGGAATAAGTCTAATTTAACATTGCAAATGTAATAAAAGTATACTTAAAAGAACACTTAAGAAGTAGATTATTTAAGAGTATTTCTGTAGAACTAAAAAAGCCATTAGTCGGCTGACTAATGGCTTGAAGTAGCGCCCCCGGCTGGATTTGAACCAACGACCAATAGATTAACAGTCTACTGCTCTACCGCTGAGCTACAAGGGCGTCTTGTTACCTTTTTGATAAGGTGATGCAATATTAAGGTTTAAAATTTATATTAGCAAATTCCGATTAAAAAATCTTAAAATAATTCCCAATAAAAATAATTGTAAACAAAGATAAAAATAACAAACCACTATAAGATAGTAGTTTGAGCCATCTTGGTGGAACATGACTACTTGGGAATTTTTTATTAAAAATAAGTTTGTGATTGAGATAGGCAGCAAATGGAGCAATTAAAAAAGAAAGCGTAGTGGCAGTATCTATTAAAGCTTTAAAATTAAAATATTTATTTCCCGTAGAAGGATTGGTGTTTGTGCTGAACCAAACAATAATTAATCCGCCTACAATCGTTAGTACCGTCCATATTTTGACATTTATTTTATTATTTTCAAACAAAAGGTTTGTAGTCTGCGTCATTCCTTTGGCGTAACCATCCACAAGAGTAAGAGACGTACCAAACATAGTAGAAAATATGGCACAAGCAATAATAATATAGCTCCATTGCCCAATATTAGCGGTAAACATGGTAACCAATTGATTAGCAAAAGCAATACCACTATTAGAAATTGCTTGACCACTTCCATGAAAAACATATGCTCCTAAAGTAAGAAAACAAATAGCTAAAACTACCGTAATAAAATACCCAATTTTAAAATCTAATAACGTTTCTTTAAGCGTAGGGTGGTAGTTAGTCTGTTTGATTCGCTCTTGAGTCCAGATAGAATGCCAAGCACTCATGTCTACACCCATTGGCATCCAGCCCATTAGTGGGACAATAAAAGTTAAGCCTGCCAAATTATATGGAGACACCTCTCTAAAACCTTCAACAGTTGCAGGCGTGCCATTTTTGAGCACAAAAAAAGTAGCTCCTAATACCGAAATCACTAATACTACTCCAATAACTTTAAGTGCTTGATCTAATACAGAAAATTCACCCATGAGCAGAAGAATAAGCACAATACTAGCCAATCCTAGCGTCCAAACCCAAATACCCGCATCCGAATGAAAAAGGTTAGCCATTAAGCCCGCTGTAATCATAAAAATAGCTCCAGTCACGATAAACATCGAGATAAGTGTAATAAATCCATATATGATAATCGGAAATTTTCCGAGTTCTCTATAACCTTGTAGTATGTTTTTTCCCGTAGCATTGGTGTACCGAGAAGCAAATTCAAAAAAAGGATATTTAACCAAATTAGCAAGAAGTATCAAGATCAATAGTTGAAATCCATAATCAGCTCCAGCACGAGTAGATTGTACCAAGTGAGAGCCACCAATACAAGTCCCCGCAAACATAATTCCAGGACCTAATGTTTTAAGGAATTTTTTTGTCTTATCGTTCATATTTTAAATTAATTTAAAGACCAATGTAAGTTATTTTGCTCAAAAAAACCCAGAAATAAAAAAAGATTTGGGCGTGCCACCATTCGCTTTAATCTGCATAACGCAGAGTGTTATGAAATTAAAAAGCTCATGTTGTCGTGCTTTCGCTACTCATCACATCGTGCTTCGTTCCACTACGCACAATGTGATTCAGACAGACCGCTCTATCACTCACGCGGAACCCGTTTTTTTTACTTATCCAATTTTGTGAGCTAACAAAAATCGCTAAAGCTATGTTTTATGAACGCCATTCTGCTAGAGAGTGAAGCAAAACACTAATGCCATATTACAATCAAAATGGTATAACGCAAAACAAACAAGCGAAGCTTGTGCAAAAGGGATCAGTCAGTGGACGAACACGGTAGCAGTGGCATCTTTTTTTACTTAAAACAATAACAAGAAAAAAAAAGATATAACGGAAATCCCGACCCTAAACGGAAATAAAGCGTTAGCGTAGTGGAAGTGTGGGTTTTGCTCTGATTTTGACCCTATGACATTCGTTTTTCAATAAAAAAACAGTAACTTGAAAACTTTAAATAAAATTTAAAATGACTAGCTGTCACTACGCCATATACAATGAAAAATTTTAAAGAATCGGCTAATTTTATATGGTCTGTCGCTGACCTGTTGCGTGGGGATTACAAACAATCGGACTATGGCAAAGTGATACTCCCACTTACGGTATTGAGAAGATTGGATTGTGTATTACAAAACACCAAAGAAAAAGTACTAGCTACGGCAAAAACCTTAACGATAAACAATGTTGACCCTGTTTTGAATAAAATAGCAGGTTATAAATTTCATAACCGAAGCAATTTTGATTTTGATAAGCTGGTAGCTGACCCCAATAATATCGCTTCCAATCTCCGTAATTATATCAATGGATTTTCGGAGGAGGCTCGTGAAATCATCGAGCAATTTGAATTTGAAAATCAAATCGCTAAACTCGATGATGCAAACCTACTTTTTATGGTAGTTAAGCGTTTTCAAGAAATTGATTTGCACCCAGAAACTATTTCCTCTATGGAAATGGGCTATATGTTTGAAGAGCTGATTCGGAAGTTTGCCGAAATATCTAATGAAACCGCAGGAGAGCATTTCACACCTCGTGAGGTCATTCGTTTGATGGTAAATATCCTCTTTTTGAATGACAGAGATATTTTAACTAAAAAAGGCATCGTAAAAACCATTTATGATTGCTGTGCAGGTACTGGCGGTATGCTTTCGGTGGCAGAAGAATACCTCAACGAACTCAATCCAAACGCTCGTTTAGAAGTTTTTGGACAAGAGCTAAATCCCGAATCTTACGCTATCTGCAAATCGGATATGCTCATAAAAGGGCAAAATGCTTCTAATATCAAACGAGGAAACTCGATTTCGGAAGACCAATTGGACAATCAAAAATTTGATTACCTGATTACCAATCCGCCTTTTGGTGTCAAATGGGACAAGATTTATAAACCTGTAAAAGAAGAACACGATAGTTTAGGACACGGTGGACGGTTTGGAGCAGGGTTACCTGCCAAGTCTGACGGTTCGTTTTTGTTTTTGATGAGCTTGATTTCTAAAATGAAACAAGATGATAAAGGCTCTCGTTTGGCAATTGTTTTTAATGGCTCGCCTTTGTTTTCGGGTTCACCGTCCAAAAACAAAAACGAAAGCTCGATTCGTCAATGGATAATCGAAAATGATATGCTCGAAAGCATCATCGCTCTGCCCAATCAGTTGTTTTACAACACGGGTATTAGCACCTATATTTGGGTGATTAATAACCGAAAACTGAGCGAACGCAAAGGAAAAGTACAATTGATTAATGCGGTAAATTTCTTTAAAAAGATGTCGAAATCGTTGGGGAGTAAACGTAACGAACTTTCGGAAGAGCATATCAAAGAGATTACCGAAATCTATGGCAACTTTGAAGCAGGGAACTACTGCAAGCTATTTGATAACGAAGATTTTGGTTACAACAAAATTACTGTAGAACGACCTTTGTACGAAAACGGAGAAAAGGTTACCGACAAAAAAGGAAACCCAAAACCTGACAGTAAACTACGTGATTCCGAAAGCATACCGCTCAAAGAAGACATTGCCGACTATATGGCTCGTGAGGTATTGCCACACGTACCCGATGCGTGGATAGACGAAAAGAAATCGTTGGTGGGGTATGAAATCAATTTCACCAAGTATTTTTATGAGTACAAACCGCTTCGCTCTTTGAAGGATATAAAAGCCGACATACTGGCTTTGGAAAGTGATGCAAATGGAGGAATTAAAAATGTGTTGGCGTGATGCAACTATTTTTATTAAATAAAAAATCAAAATTAATGCTGTGTTTTTTTTACAAAAAAACGATAAATAATTTCACTATTTTTTTTGAAATGTTTGATAGCTTGATTAAGTTTGTATCCACAAAAGGACAACAAACGTTCTTTTTTTACGTAAGAAATAATAGAAGTATTCTTCTATCAAAAATAATATACCTCTCAGGCTTGTCTTCGGACAGCACACTTGGGAGGTTTTTTCGTTTTAAAGGGTTTTTATATGAAATTTAACAAACCACCTTTAACTCATCAAGAACAATTAAATCTTTGGAAAAGAAGAGGACTTGAGGTTGTGGACGAAACAAAGGCAATTCATTATTTAACAAATATTAGTTACTACCGACTGAGTGCTTATGCACTTCCTTTTCAATCTGAAAAGGATAAATTTGATAAAGGGATTTCTTTTGACGATGTTTTAAATTTGTATTTGTTTGATAGAGAGTTACGTTTAATCGTATTTGATGCTATCGAACGTTTAGAGGTTTCTATCCGTACACGAATGACTTACGAATTAGCCCATAAATATGGGGCTCATTGGCAGGATAACGCAACGATATACAAAGACCCTTATAGAAATAGTAATAAAAAGACCAAAGCGTATTTTACCGTAGATATTTATAGTGAAATACAGGATATGATAGTGAAATCAACCAAAGGAAAACATACAGAAACATTTATCAAGCATTACAAAAATACCTATAAACAGCCTACAAACCCACCTTCTTGGATGTGTCTTGAAGTGCTTACTTTAGGGCAATTATCTAAGCTTTATAATGGATTGAAAAACAATGAAGACAAACAATTAATTGCCTCAGAATTTGGCGTGCATCATACTGTTTTTAAATCTTGGTTACACACACTTACGCATATACGAAATATTTGTGGGCATCATGGTCGCCTTTGGAATAGAGAAATAGCAATAGAACCTCAATGGTTACAAAAACCTCAATTGCCTTGGTTGACTAAGGATTTTGAACAAGTTACAAATCGCTCATTTTATGCCATTAGTATACTTAAATACCTTTTGTTAACGGTAAATCCTGAGCATCAGCTAAAAGAGCATTTGATGGAACTGTTTCATAAATACCCAAAAACACCAATTAAATACATGGGGATACCTAGCCAGGGAGGAAATTCGCCAAACCTTATCGACTGGACAAAACAAAACCTTTGGACAAATTCAATTTAAGCTATGAAAACCTACAACAAATACAAACCGCTTCGCTCGTTGGCAGAGGTAAAGCCGATATCTTGGCTTTGGAAGAAGGTACTTTAAATGGTATTAAGAATATTTTGACATAACTGAAAGCTGCTCTGACTTATGAAATACACCATTCCAACACTTCCTTTTGCTCAAGATGTAGAAACAAAAAAGATTTTAAAAAAACTAACACATCAAAATAACGTGTTAACAGAAACCATTTTTATTAACACATCGAAACACACGTGTTAACAAAACAAACATTATATAACATGAAACCTTACTCAAAATATAAACAAAGCGGTATTGAATGGATTGGGGAAATCCCTGAGCATTGGGAGGTGAAGAGGCTGAAGTATCTTGTCCAAGAACCTTTAAAGTATGGTGCTAATGAATCGGCTAATGATGATAACCCTGATAATCCTCGGTATATTAGGATAACAGATTTTGGTTCAGATGGTAATTTGAAACCTGACACTTTTAAGTCCTTACCTGAAAATATTGCGAAAGATTATATTCTTAAAGAAGGTGATGTGTTATTTGCTCGTAGTGGAGCAACTGTCGGAAAGACATTTCTCTTTAAAGGGTATAATGAAAGGGCGTGTTTTGCAGGTTATCTAATAAAAGCAACTGTAAATAATAAATTGATTGATAGCACTTTCCTATCATATTTAACAAAAACTAATTTCTACGAAAACTGGAAACAAAGTGCATTTCAACAAGCTACAATTCAAAATATAGGAGCTGATAAATATAATAACCTTATTATTCCTACACCTAGTTCTTATAAAGAGTCTTTGTTAATAGCGAACTACCTCGACGTAAAAACGTCAGAGATAGATGAATTAATAGCCAAAAAGGAGCAACTCATAGCGTTATACAAAGAAGAACGCACCGCAACCATCAACCAAGCCGTAACCAAAGGGCTTGACCCAAATGTACCTATGAAAGACAGTGGCATCGAGTGGCTGGGCGAAATCCCTGAGCATTGGGAGGTGAAGAGGTTGAAAAACACTTGTCAACTAATTACAAATAAAACTCAAGTAAAACCTGATTATGTTTTGGCTTTAGAAAACATAGAGAGTTGGACAGGTAATATTCTAAATACCGTAGGGGCTAATGAAATGCAAGGAGACGTTAATCTTTTTATTGAAAAAGACATTCTTTTTAATAAGCTGAGACCATATTTAGCAAAAGTAGTAATAGCTCCTAATGTAGGAGGTTGTGTAGGTGAATTATTGGTATTAAGAGCTTATGACGGAATAAACTCTTCTTTTTTATTTCATAGACTTATATCCGAATACATTATTACTATTGTTGATGGTTCTACATATGGTTCAAAAATGCCTCGTGCAAGTTGGGATAAATTTATTTCTAATATTGAATTTGGTATTCCTCCGATAATAGAACAGGGTTTAATAGCTGATTTTCTCGATAACAAAAATAAAGAATTTGACAACCTCCTTTCCAAAACAGAACAAGAAATCGAGTTATTAAAAGAATACAAAAAGGCACTTATCAGTGAGGTGGTTTTGGGTAAAATAGATGTGAGAGAAGAGGTAAACAATTAATTATGAGTATCTTAATCAATATAGAGGATTTGTTGTCGGGAGCTATTGTAGAAAGTACTCGTGTAGAGTTCAAACAAGGCTGGAATCCGAAAACGATTATGCGTACGGTTTGTGCTTTTGCCAACGATTTCGAAAATGAAGGCAGTGGTTACCTTATCATAGGAATCAAAGAAAATAAGGGTAAACCACAACGTCCTGTATTGGGGTTTGATGCTAAGGAGTTGGAGTCAATCGAAAAAGAGTTAGTTAGTCTGAGTAACCTTATCAAGCCTACTTATTTTCCTCGTTTATCATTAGAACAAATAGACAATAAAAATGTGTTGGTCATCTGGGTTCCTGCGGGCAGTAATCGCCCCTACAAAGTGGCAGATGATGTTACAGCCAAACACAAGGTTTATAATTACCGCATCAGGTACAACTCCAACAGCATTATCCCCAACAACGAACAAGAAAGAGAATTACAGCAGTTAACCTCTCAAACTCCTTTTGATGACCGAGTAAATTCGTTTGTTAAGGTCGATGAGTTGAGCTTTTCTTTGATGCGAGAGCATTTAGAGCTTACTCAAAGTAAGCTATTTACCGAAAGTGCAACGATGAGCGTAGTAGAGTTGGCTGAAAAAATGAATTTATCACAAGGAGCTAACGAACATTTATTTCCTAAAAACGTGGGCTTGTTGATGTTTTCAAAAAATGTTCAAACATATTTTAAAGGGGCTCAAATAGACTTAGTAGAGTTTCCTAATGGATTGGCGGGTAAGTCGTTTAACGAAAAAATATTCAGAGGTACAATACAACAACAATTGATTGATGCTTTGTCTTATATCCGTGTCAATGTACTAAAAGAAAAAATAATAAAACACACAAATACAGCCAAAGTAGATAAAGTATATAACTATCCGTTTAGTGCTATAGAAGAAGCATTATCGAATGCTGTCTATCATCGCAATTACGAACTATTAGACCCTATAGAGATTAGAATACTTCCTAATTCGATAGAAATAATCAGTTACAATGGTGTTGACCCCTCACTCAAACAAGCTGATTTTGATAAAGGTATAGTAAGAGCAAGAAGGTATAGAAACAGACGAGTAGGCGAGTTTTTGAAAGAACTACGGTTAACAGAAGGCAGAGGAACAGGCATACCTACCATAGTGAAATCGATGTTTCAAAATGGTTCTACACGTCCTCAATTTGGTACAAATGATCCAGAACGGGTTTATTTCGTTACCGAATTACCTGTACATCCTGAGTTTTACGACCAAGTTAATGAGCAAATCAACGACCAAGTCAACGACCAAGTAAATGACATGAAAACTAGTCATACAGACTCTAAAGCAACTAAAAAAAATAAAGGTAACCAAGTTAACGACCAAGTTAATGACCAAGTTAACGACCAAGTTGAAACTCAAAATATTTACAAGTTGAGTAAGCAGTTAACAAAAAAACAATACACTATATTGAGTTTTTGTTTGAAAGAAAAGTCAAATAAAAACATTCAAGAAAATGCTTTAAATTTAAAATTTCATAATGATAATTTTAAGCGTCATATCGAACCAATGATAAAGCAAAAACTATTACAACGAACAATCACCGACAAGCCCAATAGTTCAAAGCAAACTTACCTGACCTCGGAGCTTGGTCAAGCAGTTTTGGAAGTATTAGACAAAAACAACAACTAAGTTTATGATGACTAATCAAGCACTATATCAACAACCAAATTTTCATATTTCTTCGGATGTAGCCGAACAAACAACTCTAAAAGCAGATTATATCAAGCAAAAAGGGTTTGATGATAAATATTATAAAGATTTGATAGTTGATTACCTTAAAAGATTTGCGGTAGCAAACAGAAACATAATACGAGAATTACTTTGGAATAAACTCCCTGAAACATTGTCTGAAATGCAAAAAGAAAACAAAATCAAAAATTTATTACAAGCAATGTCTCAACGAAATAACACTATCAAAAACAGTGGGACTACTAGGAAACCAGAATGGATAATAAATGAAAATTTAGATAAACTCAAATAATAATTATCTATACGTTGGTTTAAAAATGCTATTTAAGCGACAGAATCAATGTTTTTAATGGATAATTTTATATATACTTAGATGAAGTTTAGATAAACTTAGACGATGATTCATTATATAAAACAGTAAAACAAGCACAAAAAGGAACACGTATAGCATCAACCTTTGAAGAATAGATAATAGTAGAAAAATTAGACGAACTTAGACGAGGTTTAGATAAACTTTAGACAAAAAATCACTTTTTGGAATAACAAAACAAGAACAAAATGGCAATACATACAGAACTAACTTTTGAAGAAAATATAGAAGCATCACTTTTAGAAAACGGTGGATATACCAAAGGTTTCTCAGATGATTATGATGCCGAATTGGGGTTGTTCCCTAATTATATCACTGATTTTTTAAAAGCATCACAACCAAAAGAATGGGCTAAAATAACCAACATTCACAAATCAGCCATTGAAGGAAAAGTTATCCGTCGGTTAATAAAAGAGCTTGATTTACGAGGTTTATTAGATGTTCTTCGAAATGGATTTACCGATTACGGCGTGAAATTTAAGATGGCATTTTTTCAGCCAGAAAGTTCGCTCAATCCCGAAGCATTTGAGTTGTATGATAAAAATGATTTGAAGGTTGTTCGTCAACTGTATTACCAACGCACAGGTAGAAACTCACTTGATGTAGTTTTGGTTATCAATGGACTTCCTGTAAGTACAATAGAGCTAAAGAACCAGTTTACAGGGCAAGATGTTACTAATGCCAAAAAGCAATATGTATTTGATAGAGAACAATCCGAACCGATATTCAAATTCAAAAAAAGGTCATTAGTTCATTTTGCAGTAGATACCGATCAGTGCTATATGACTACTCACCTAATGGGTAAAAACACGTTTTATTTACCGTTTAATTTAGGGTATAACGACGGATCAGGAAACCCACCCAATAAAGAAGGTTACAGAACCTCTTATTTGTGGGAGTACGTTTGGACGAAAGATAGTCTTTTAGACATCATCGGTAAGTTTCTTCATTTAGATGAAAATGATAAAATGATTTTTCCTCGTTATCATCAACTTGGAGTTGTTCGTGAAATCACAACACATACTAAAAAACACGGAGCGGGGCATAATTATTTGATACAGCACTCAGCAGGTTCTGGGAAATCCAATTCAATAGCTTGGTTATCTTACCGTTTATCATCGCTGCATAATGCTAAAAATGAACGTGTATTTGATTCTGTTATCGTAATCACTGACCGTAAAGTGCTTGATTCACAATTGCAAAGCACAATTTATCAATTCGAACATAAAGAAGGTGTAGTAGTTAAAATAGATAAATCGTCTCAGCAATTAGCAGATGCAATTACTTCGGGGTCTAATATCATTATTACCACACTTCAAAAGTTTCCGTTTATTTTAGATAAAATAGGAGAACTAAAGGCTAGTAAATATGCTGTGATTATAGATGAAGCACATTCGTCGCAAGGAGGCGAAGCATCAAAAAAGATGAAAGAGGTATTGTCGGCTCAATCGTTGGAAGAAGCAGAGAAAGAAGAGCTTTCGTCTAACTTAGATGAAGATGCCGAGGATGGAATCAGAAAAAGTATGTTGGCTCGTGGTAAGCAAGATAACTTGTCATTTTTTGCTTTCACAGCAACACCAAAAGCCAAAACAGTAGAGGTGTTTGGTACGATAAAAGAAGGCGAAGAAAAACCAACACCGTTTCACCTGTACTCGATGAAACAAGCAATTCAAGAAGGTTTTATTCACGATGTATTGAAAAATTACACGAGTTATAAATCTTATTTTGAGCTATCAAAAGCAATAGAGGAAGATCCAGAAATTAACAAAAAACAGGCTTCTCGTGCAATAGCAAGATTTCTAAGTCTTCATCCGCACAACCTTTCACAAAAAACAGAAGTTATCATTGAGCATTTCAAACAGGTGGTTTCTAAAAAAATTGGAGGAAAGGCAAAAGCAATGGTTGTTTGTTCCTCTCGTTTGCATGCTTTGAGATACAAAGAAGAGTTTGATGATTACATTAGTAAAAAGAAATATCCAATCAAAACCCTAGTTGCTTTTTCGGGTCAATTAGTAACTGATAATTATCCTGATGGAGTAACAGAGGCTGTGGTAAATGGCATCAAAGAAACTCAGTTACCGAAATGTTTTGATACCGAAGAATACCAAATCTTAATTGTAGCGTCAAAATACCAAACAGGGTTTGACCAACCAAAATTACATACAATGTATGTTGACAAGAAATTGAGTGGTGTACTTGCTGTACAAACATTATCTCGTCTCAACAGAACAACCAGGGGGAAAGAAGAAACTTTTGTTTTAGATTTCATTAATGAAGAGGAAGAAATTCAATCGTCTTTTCAGCCTTATTATGAGTTGACATCGGTAGATAAAAACTCTGACCCCAATCATTTGTATGATTTGAAAGCTACTATTGAAGGTGCTCAAATAATATGGCAAACGGAGGTGGATAATTTTTGTAATATTTTTTACAAGTCACAAGAGAAGTTATCAAAAACTGACCAAGGAAAACTCAATGCTTATATTGACCCTGCTGTTGAGCGGTTCAAATTACTTCCAGAACAAAATGATGTATCAGGAACAATCAGTCAAGATGATTTGAAACACGCTATTCAAGTTTTTACCCGTGCCTATTCATTTTTGACTCAGATAATGCCTTTTTCGGATGTTGAATTAGAGAAATTCTTTACTTATTGTCGATTTCTCTCTAAAAAATTACCAAAAAAAGATGCTTCGGATAGATTTCAGCTTGGTGACGAAGTAGAGCTTAATTCCTATCGATTACAAAAAATAAGCGAGAAAAATATATTGTTAGAAGAAAAAGGTACTTACGGATTAGATACTGGTGGTGAAGCAGGTATTCGTTCCAAAAAAGAAGAAATAATTTTATTATCAGAGATTGTAGATGTCCTTAATCAACGTTTTGGAACAGATTTCACTAATGCAGACCAATTATTCTTTGACCAAATAACAGAGGAGTGTATTCAAAATGAAGAATTAAAACTAGTGGCACAATCAAATAATGAAGAGAACTTTAATTATGTAGGGAAAGAAGCTGTAACGGATGTACTAATTGACCTAATGCCAAAAAACCAAGCCATTTTTAATCGAATAATGGACGATGAAAAATTTGGCGATGCAGTAAAAACTTTAATTATGAAGCAAGTTTACAAAAAGCTCAATGTCGCTAAATAAAAAAATATACAATATGTTTAAATTGGGGTTTGTTATTTGTCTCATTTCACTACACTCAATGTAATTCAATCAAACCGCTTATTTTGTTGTTATTGATTCTGCGTGAGAGTTAGAGAGGTGGTTAAACTTCTTTTTTAGGGGGAATTGAATGTAGTGTTTTGCTAACACCGATTAGATTATAATATACGTCTAATTATCTGTATGTTTGCTTATGGCAAGATTAATGAATTTAAAGATAAAAGAAAGCATCTCAGAGCTTAGTGAAATCCAAAAAAAGCAACCTTCTATTAAAGCAGAAAGACGTGTTCTTTGCTTGATTTTACTAAAGTCTAATAAATTTTCAAAGCAAGAACTTCTTGCTGATTATTTGGGGATAGGAAGGCAATGTTTGGTTCGTTGGCTGTCACTTTACCGAAAATCGGGAATTGATGGCATTTTATTAAGTCCTTCTAGAAGCAAACCATCCAAAATCATTACTCAAGAAATTCACCAAGGATTATCAGCTAAAGTTAAAGACGCAACCAATCCTTTATTCGGGTATTGGGATGCACAAAGATGGATAAGGGAAGAGTTTAATACCGAAGTGAAGTATCATTGGTTAAGAGCGTATATGATTAAACATTTCAAAACAAAACTGAAAAGCCCTAGAAAAAGTCACCTTAATAAGGGTGAACAGGCAGCGGAGTCCTTTTTTAAAACTGCCTCATACGCTAGAAGAGATTAGAGTTAGTCTTAATAAAGATAAGTACAGTAGCGTAAACCTATATTTTCACGATGAGTCGAGATTTGGCTTAATGACCCACATAGGAAAATGTTTAACAGCTTCTGATGTCAAGCCTGTACTCCCTTATTAGCATAAGTTTAGTGCCACTTAAGACCGTTGCAAGGTGAGTAGTTTATTTTTCCAGAATTTTGTATCTTTATTCTATGCAAAAAACAAGTCGCCAAAGCTTTGCAGACACTATCTGCAACCCAAGAACAAGAAAAATTAAAGCTACATTTTTTAAACAGATGAATAGTTTACTCGATTGGGATTCTATTGATGAGATTATTAAAACTCATTACCATAAAGGAAAAAGTGCTACAGGAAAGCCCTCTTATAGTGGTTTGTTACTTTTTAAAGCCTGTTTATTAGGTACGTGATATGGTTTAAGTGATTGTGAATTAGAAGATAGAATCAACGATAGTTTATCATTTAGTATTTTTTGTAACATGAGTATGGAAGATATATCCCCAGACCATAGTACAATTAGCCGATTCAGAACAGCTATGACTCAAGCTAATGTCTATGAAAAGCTATTTTCAGCAATCAACAAACAACTAGAACAACATGCAATCATTGTTAAAACAGGGGTTTTAGTAGATGCTAGTGTAATTGACACACCTTTAAAGCCTAAAGGAAGAAAACGGATTGATATAGGTGAGCAATCACTCGAAAAAAAACATGAAAAATTATTTTTAAGTTGTTTGGGGTTACCATGAGTAACAAAAACGTATGTACACATGTACACAAGAATAATTAAAAACAACTAAAATTATAATAAAATGAAAAAACCAAAATTACTTTACGCAATATTAGCAATTGTTTTTACTTACAATGTTAACGCACAGATTGTTTATACTGATATAAATCCCGACAGTACATTTAAATCAGGAGGAAGTATTGACTTCAATAATGATGGTACAACAGAGTTGTCAACTAGAAACGGGTCATATTTTGATGGACCATTTTATTTTCTTCCAAATGGAAATGCAACTTCAGGATGGGACATCCCTAAATCACTCTCCGCAAATACTGTAATTGGTACTACGAGTAATTGGGATCAATATGCAAGTGATTGCTCTATGGATAGCTGGGGAGCAGGAACACCTTTTCCTTTAAATCAAGATGCATTTATGGGAATTAAATTTACTGTTTCGGGTAACACACATTATGGTTGGGTTAGAATAATGTGGGATGGCACAAACTTTATTTATAAAGACTTTGCTTACGAAAGTACAGCCAAAAGAGCAATAAAGGCGGGAGATACTGGTTCAACAACAGGAGTTAATAATATTGAAGAAAACAAGAACATTAACATTTATCCTAATCCTGCAAAAGACAGAATAATAATTAACAATAATACTCTTTCTATTAATTCTAAAATTATTATTATTAATTCATTAGGAGAAATAGTAAAGGAAATGGCAGATTTAAAAAACACAAAATCACTTGATGTTTCAACTTTAAAAGCAGGTATCTATACAATAACTATCTTTGAAAATGATGAAATAATAGGTTATAACAAATTAATGATTGAATAGATAGAGTACTTTCTAAAAATGAGAGGAGAGCTTCACTCCACATTAGGGTGAAGTTCTCCTCTCATTTCTAGATAAAAATGAAACATAGATTTTTGTCCTAATTAAGCGTTGTGTTTTTATATTAAATTAGACTTTTGTCGAAAAAAATGATTAGATTTATGTCTTATAATAAAGAGTCTTATGAAGTGTAAAATAATTATTTGTTTTGTTCTTGCTTTTTTTGTGAGTTTGTCATTTGGGCAGTCAAGAGAGAATACTTTCAAGTTTCTTCCTAACCAAGGTCAGTGGCAAGAAGATATTCGTTATCGAGTAGAGCTACCTGAGGGTGATTTGTATGTGTTTGATCAGAAGTTACGCTATGAATTTTATAACCCCGTAGAACTTAAGAAGGCAATGCATCAGCATCATGGTGGGAAATTAAGCGACAGCTTACAACAAATAAATGGTCATGCATTTGAAATTTATTTTGACGGAAGTCAAGTCCCAGAAAAAATTATTGGACTAGAGGCTTATACTGAAAAACGAAATTATATTTACCCAAGTGGGACTTATTCTAACGTGTCTTGTTTTAATAAAATCAGGTTTAAAAATCTATACCAAGGAGTGGACTTGGTTCTTTTTCAAAAAGATGGAACGCTTAAATATGAATTTATTGTTTCGCCAAGAGTGGAGACCTCTCAAATTAAATTGAGGTTTGATGGTCAGGAATCACTTTACCTAGAAAGTGGTTTTTTGATTACAAAAACATCTGTAAATGCAATTGCCGAGCGAGCACCCTATGCATATCAAATTTTGGGAGATATTTATGAAGAAGTAGAATGTGAATTTAATTTATCCGACAATATTATATCTTATAATCTAGGAAAATACCACCACAAGGATACTTTGGTAATTGATCCTCAATTGATTTTTTCTACTTATTCAGGGTCTACTGCCGATAACTGGGGTAATACTGCGTGTTTAGATAACAAAGGAAATTTGTATACTGGAGGGACTATTTTTAAATACAAAAGGGGTACAAGTGCTCCTTCAGGGATGGGGCAATTCCCTGCTACTGTTGGTGCTTTTCAGACTAGTTTTCAGGGGGGGGATACGGATATTGGTATTCTAAAATTTGACTCTAGTGGGGTACACCTGCAATATGCAACTTATATTGGGGGTAGTGGCACCGAGATACCTACAAGTACCATTACAAATGATAAAGGAGAACTGTTTATATTGGGAGTTACATCTTCTTCCGATATGCCAGTATCAGCAAATGCTTTTCAAACAAATATATTTTCTCTAGGTACTTATCTAGATAGTATTTACTGGTATCTCAATGGGAACATTATTGATACAGGTTTAATAGCTGATTTTTTGGTCAATGAAGGAGATAGCCTTTATGTAACAATGCCAAATCCTGTAGGCTGTGGTGGCAACAGTGTTTTTTATTCTAATGATTTTGTAATACCCGAAAATCTTGAAAAGATATCTTTCCTTACGGAACCTTATTTTTGTACTGGTGATGATAGCTTGTTTATAGTAGTCAGTCCGCCTCAAGCTAACATTATTGAGTATAATTGGTCTCTAAATGGTGTAACTCAAGTAGTAAAGAACAATGTTTTTTCATTACAGAACCCTAAGCAAGGAGATTCGGTGATTTCGTCTATTAAATACGTTTCATGTACTGGGGATACTTTACTGATCTCTGATACTTTAGTTGCTCAAGATGCCACAGGACTAACCCCATCTATTAATATAATAGATGAACCAAGCATGTACTGTACAAACCAAAGTTATGTAATTTCTCCAGAAACAACCTTAGGCGGATTAAACCCTATTATCAAATGGTATTATGATAATTCGTTAATTTATGCTAATACCAATGCTTCAACTGTGCTTTTAGACACGGTTACAATTGTTAGGATTGAGCTAATATCAGCACTGACTTGCTTAGCCAATAATACTGCACTCGATAGCCTTAAGATAGATACAATCAAGACAAATGATTCTCCTCAAATAATTTTGACTAACTATGATTGTAGTCAAAATGCTATAGCCTCAGTAAAATTTGATTATTTAGCTACTGGCTCATCTTACATCTGGTCAATTAACGGCATTGCACAGCCAAGTACTTTCTTTACCCAAAAGAATTTCACAAATATAAAGCCCAAAGACACAATTGCAGTTTCTATAGCAACTACGAGTGGTTGCGTTGATTTACCCGCTACCGATACTATTATCGTATCTAAAACGACACCTCTTGACCAATATTTAGACATAACAGTCACTTCCTTTTGCAAGGATTCTTTAAAAGTAAAGGCTTTAATTTCAATACCCTCTAAGATTTTCAAAAATGTATCAACAGTAGGTGGATATAGTTTCAAAAATGTTACAGATTTGATTGTATTACAGTTGAGTGCTGATGGTAGTCAAATATTGAATGGGACTTATATAGGAGGTGCTGATAATGATGGCTTAGTATTTAAAGGTGAATCTTTAACACTTAATTATGGGGATCAATTAAGAGGGGATATCAATATAGATAGTAGTGGAAATGTATATGTAGCTTCTACTACACGGTCACAAAATTTCCCTGTAAAAAACGGAGTGCAGATGAGTTATGGTGGAGGTACTACTGATGCTGTTTTATTTAAATTAAAAGCTGATTTTAGTGATTTAGAATGGTCAACTTATATTGGAGGAAGCGAAATGGAAACGGGATTAAGCGTAAAGCGAGATAGTGCAGACAATGTTTTTATAGTTGGTGGTACGATGAGTGATGATTTTGTAACAACTAAGACATTAAGTGGCTACAACCTAGGAGGGGGGGATGCTTACTTATTAGGGGTTTCGGCAGATGGGCAGTCTTTATTGCAATCAGTTAAGTATGGAACTCCAGAGATGGATGAGGCGTACTTTTTAGAAATAGATGATGAAGGAAGTTTGTATGTATTGGGACAGAGCTTTGGGCAATACCCAGTTAAAAACGTCAGGTATTCCAACCCTAAATCGGGGTTGTTTATCCAGAAATTTAGTCGTGATATAGGTAGTCCTTTATTTTCTACGGTTATAGGAGATTTAGATTCTACGAATTTAATTCGTCCTAACCTTTCACCAACAGCTTTTCTAGTCAACGAATGTCACAATATGTTTATTTCTGGTTGGGGTGGATCAACAAATGCGAATTACCCTAGTGGAGGTGCATTATCTAATATGCCTCTTACAAGTAATGCCTTTCAGAAAACAACTGATGGGAGTGACTTTTATATGATGGCATTATTAGAAAACTCAGACTCTTTACTTTATTCGACCTATTTTGGTGGTCCTACCTCTCGCGAACATGTAGACGGAGGCACAAGTCGTTTTGACAATAAAGGGATTGTTTATCAGTCTGTTTGTGCTGGTTGTGGTGGAAATAAAGATTTTCCTTTATTTCCTAGTGTTGACAATGACCCAACCACCTATCCAAAGAACAATAATAGCAAGAATTGTAATAACGGAGTATTTAAATTTGACCTAGCAAGTCTAGATGCTAGAATAGGAGCTTTAGATTCGTGTAATCACCTGACGGTAACATTCGATAATAAGACAATTGGTGGAGCTTCTTATATATGGAATTTTGGGGATAACAGCCCAGAAATATCTTATACCGATAAACGAAGTGTTACACATACTTTTCCTGTTTCGGGGACTTATAAAGTTCAATTGAAAGTATCCGACTTAACCACATGTACACGTTATGATTCTACCGAAATGAAAATCACTGTACATGAAAAAATTGACCCTCAAAACTATAATGAATTATCATGTATTGGAGGAAGCTTGAGTTTATCTGTTCAAACCTACCCAGAAGATCTTACCTACAATTGGTCACCAAGTACTGGGTTGAGCGATTCCACAATTCATAACCCTGTACTTACTAATATCGCATTAGCTCAACAAACTTATGAAGTACTCGTTATAGACTCTATTGGCTGTAAACGAACAGATATTGTAAACGTAAAAGCGATTGATTTAAAAGCAGATGCAGAATTTGACATTATAGGGCAGTGTCAAACAGATGGATTTCCTAAAATAGTATTTAAAAACTTAACAGCAGAACAATTCCCTCAAGCTCAATTTCCTCAAATTAAATACACTTGGGACTTTGGAGATGGCAATACCAGTAAAGAGTTATTACCTATATATTCGTATAATACTCAAGGAAGTTTTACAGTAAAATTAAGTGTGAAGATGTCTGCTTCTTGCCAAGACACTATTCAAATCTCTGTGCCTATTCAGTATTTTAAAGTGCCAAATATCATTACTCCTAATGGAGATGATAAAAATGAAGCTTTTGTAATAGAAGGGATTCAAGATAATGGAGATTGGGGGTTTGAGTTTTATAACCGATGGGGAAAACTACTGTACGATAATAAAGCATATGATAATACTTACGAAGCAAAAGAAATTAGTGACGGAGTTTATTATTACTTAATTACAGCACCTGACGGGTCAAAATGTAAAAATTGGGTTACAATTACAAGGTGAGATTAAAGTACAAGTGGATTGATCTGTTTTTGAAAAGAAGTTCAAAGACAAGTGTCATTATGCATTGAGTAAATGAAGTGCTTATTATAAGGGTTTGTCTCTGTATAACCAGAACTTATCTCAAATTAAAACTTTACACTTTCTGAAGAATACTTATTCTGAACCTAAGCTCAAGATAAACCCAGATATGTCTATAATCATTGCAGGGGCTTTTGTGCAAATCACTTTTGGTCTCAGCAAGATACATTTTCAGAGTTTAACAGAATCTTTATCGCACCCAAAGAATACACCTACAACCATATAGATGAAGTATTTAAAGGGAAACCTTACATAAAAAATATCATGCTGTGTTGACCTGCTGTGTAATACCATTTTAACTATAAGATAAGTCATTTATCCTGTTTGTTTTTACACT
>CAZEGV010000011.1:0-47150 GCA_964511645.1 uncultured Cytophagales bacterium | reverse complement strand
TTACTCTAGTAGTGGGTATAGGTATGGGTTTAATGGGATGGAGAAAGATGATGAGGTGAGTGGTAGTGGGAATCACACTGATTTTGGTGCTAGAGGGTATAGTAATAGGTTGGGAAGATGGTGGAGTAGAGACCCGTTAACAAGTAAATACCCTTTTAGTAGTTCGTATGTTGGAATAGCTAATAACCCTATTTTGTTTGTCGATTATGATGGTAGAGACGTCATTATTTTAAATGCTCCTAAAGGAGCTATGGGAGCAGGACATGCTGCTATTTTAGTTGGTGATGACGAACATGGATGGCATTTATATTCAAAAAATGGTACGGAAGAAAACGCTGGTTCTAAAGGTACAAATAGTCACGATGAAGTAGGACTTTATTATAAGAAACTGAGTGATTTCGCAAACGATGCAAGTAATTTTGATCGTAAACACAATACTCAGCAATACACTGGAGGATTCAGGATTAAAACAACAAAGGAAATAGATGATAAAATAAAAACAACAGCAATAGGGATTTGTGCTTTAGATTATCACGTTCTTAATTCAAGTTGTCTTACAACTGTTTCTGAGTCGATTGAGGCTGGAGGTATTGACCCAGGATATAAAACAGAAACAACTTATAGTCCATGGGGAATTTTTACGAGTAAGGAGTTGTCATTATTACCTATTAGAAGATATGCTCAGATGAAAAAGAATAATAAAGGAACAGATGTTTCCAGTTTATTAACAATGAGTGCTGTTAATTTAGCTGTTTATACAAAGAGGAATTCTGAAATTAATGTCATTGAATCAAAGATAAAAGAAAAACAGAATTTATTGGCTACGCTAAAATTTAATTATAAGGGTATGCCTTATATGTTGGATGGTATAGAGGGGTCACTACAACAAAAAATAAGTGATTTAAAAAATGAGTTGAAAGAAAAGAAAGAAAATTTCAATGATGATGAATGATGATATTTATGAAAAAGTTAAGTTTCGTTTTGTTGATAATAGGGATGGTTTTATATGGAGTATATCATATATTTGTTTTAAAAATAAAACAGTCGTATGATGGTCAAATAAGTTTTTCCAGCAATATAGATTTGTCAAGAAAAAGAGGATTGTATATAGGAGAATATTCTCCTATTAATAAAAGGATTGTTATTAAGGGGGATACTATTGACTTACTCAATGCTTGGTGTGAACATAGGTTTAGTTTTAAAACTTTAGCGTTTAAGGGGGCTGTCATTGAAAAAGAATATGGATATAATTTTTATATCCCTACTAATGATGAGTTTGGGCAGATGTCATACTCTTTGAATTCTATAGAGGGAAGTAATTCAGGGGGTAGGAATCGCTGTTTTGTTTCCCTTCAATCTAATCTATTAGATACACTTACTTTTTCTGTAGAGGTAAAGAAAGAAAATTCATGGGTAGAAACCTTTATTCAGGATACAGTATCGTTTGTTAAAACAAAGAATACCCAGAGCATCCTACGTGAGCACAACGAGGCAATGTGTCCTTCTAAGGACACTATCAAAAATGAGTAATAGGGGCTGTTTTTTTAACAAAAAGAAAATGACCCGCGTTACAAAGGGGTAAAGATTTGGTGATGCTCACAGGGTTGAGGGTGTTTCTTTGCGTTAGGGATAGAGCGGTTTGTTTGAAATCCTTTTTTTTTACTCCAAACAATAACAAGTAAAAAAAGATTGAGTAGCGAAAGCCCGACCACACGAGCCGTCGTTTTGGCGAGTGGGGAAACGCCCAAATCATTAACATTCTTACAAATTGATTTGACTTAGACATAAAAATCTAAGTCTTTTTTTTATCTTTATGGAAATTCGTAAAATCTACCATAATGAGTATTAATCCAGAAAGAGAACGTACACTAAATGCTAAAAACAACGAAGGTTGGAAACGATGGGGTCCCTATCTTTCTGAAAGACAGTGGGGAACTGTAAGAGAGGATTACAGTAAAGATGGTAGTGCTTGGGATTATATTCCGCATGAAAAAGCACGTAGTAATGCTTACAGATGGGGTGAGGAAGGGATTGGAGGTATTTCGGATAATAAACAAAACATGTGTTTTTCTCCTTCTTTTTGGAATGGTAAAGATGCTATACTAAAAGAACGGCTTTTTGGATTAACGGGTGTAGAAGGTAATCATGGTGAGGATGTAAAGGAGTTGTACTATTATGTAGATAGTACGCCTACGCATTCTTATATGAAGATGCTGTACAAATATCCGCACAGTGCTTTTCCGTATGCTGAGCTGGTTCAGGAAAATAAAAAAAGAACTAAAAAAGACCCCGAGTATGAAATTATAGACACAGGGATTTTTGATAACGATGAGTATTTTGATATTTTCATAGAGTACGCCAAACAGTCTAAAACGGATACTCTAATTAGAATAACTGTACACAACAGAGGAGAAAAATCTGCTAATTTTCACATTATTCCTACTATTTGGTTTCGGAATACTTGGGAGCCTAAGCTTACCATCAAGCCTTTTATCGAAGAAAAGGATGGAATGCTAAAGGCTAAACATCCTATTATTGGTGAGTATAATCTATATAGTGCTAGAGAGGGTGAAATCTTAATCTGCGATAATGAAACTAACTCAAAAAAGGTGTATGGAAACGAAAGTGCTAACCATTACTTTAAAGATGGGATTAACGATTATGTAATTGATGGTAAAAAAGAGGCTGTAAAAGACCTTAGCGAGCAAGGGACTAAGGCTGGGTTTTATTTTGAAGATGAGATAGAAGGGAAATCTTCTCAGACTTATGAGCTTCGTTTTACAAAAGATTTTTATGAAAATCCTTTTGAAGATTTCAATGAGATTTTTGAACAAAGGATTTCGGATACTACTATTTTTTATGATGAGTTACAAAAGGCTGTAAAAAACCCTGAGCTTAAAAGAATACAACGCCAAGCTTACGCAGGAATGCTTTGGAGCAAGCAGTTTTACTATTACGATGTGCATAAATGGGTAAATGGTGACAAGGGAGATTTCAAGCCTTACCGTGATAACCAACGAAATTACGAATGGGACAATATGTATGCCCAAAACATCCTCTCAATGCCCGACAAGTGGGAGTACCCATGGTTTGCGGCTTGGGATTTGGCTTTCCATACCGTTACGTTGGCTTACTTGGATTGTGAATTTGCAAAACGTCAATTACTACTCTTATTACGAGAATATTACATGCATCCAAATGGTCAAATCCCTGCTTATGAATGGCATTTTGGTGATGTAAACCCTCCTGTACACGCATGGGCAGCTTGGAAGGTTTTTGAAATTGATAAGAAGTTAAATAAAAAATCAGACCATAAGTTTTTAGAAAATATTTTTCAGAAATTGACTTCTAATTTTACTTGGTGGATTAATCAAAAAGATGCTACTGGAAATAACATCTTTGAAGGTGGTTTCTTAGGTTTAGATAATATTGGTGTGTTTGACAGGAGCTATCTTCCTGAAGGGGTTTCTAACTTAGAGCAAGCAGATGCTACTAGTTGGATGGCGATGTACAGCCTCAATATGCTTCGCATCTCTCTTGAGCTCGCCACACAAAATGAAATTTATCAAGAATCTGCTTCTAAGTTTTTTAGGCATTTCCTAAGCATAGGTGGTGCTATGGCAAATATGGGTGGAGGTAATATCACCGCAGAAGAGTCTGACCAAGGTATAGGGCTTTGGGACAAGGAAGACAATTTCTACTATGACCTTGTACACCTCAAAGATGGTTCTTCTAAACAACTCAAGGTGCGTTCTCTTGTTGGGATTATTCCTTTATTTGCTGTTGAGGTGATTGATGATGAGTTATTTAACTCTATGAAAGCTTTCAAGCGTAGGGTCAATTCTTATTTATCTGATCGACCCGACCTTGCTAAGTGGGTGTCTCATATAGGGGAAAGCTCTGGAAATGGGCACTTACTATCAATAGTTAGGGGGTATAGGCTTAAACATATCCTTGATAGACTTTTGGATGAAGATGAATTTTTATCTGATTTTGGTATTCGCTCTATGTCCAAATATCATAAAGACAATCCATATCACTTTGATGTAGATGGCACAACACTGTCTATTTCTTATGAGTCTGGAGAGTCACAATCGGGTATGTTTGGTGGTAACTCTAACTGGCGTGGTCCTATTTGGTTTCCACTGAATTATATGTTGCTATTGTCTTTGGATAAGTATGCTTCTTATTATGGAGATGATTTTACTTATGAGTTCCCTAAAGGATCAGGGATATTCCTTACTTTAAAAGAAGTAAGTAAAGAAATCAGAAAACGATTGTTAAAATTATTTATTCCTGATAAGGATGGAAAAAAACCTTACTATAGTACTTACGACAAACTCCAGAGCGGTGGGGAGTTTGATTACCATATGTTTTATGAGTATTTTGACCCAGAAACGGGTAAAGGACTAGGCGCTTCTCACCAAACAGGTTGGACGGGGTTAATTGCTAACATCATACAAGAGTTGAGCGAGGATTAATATCAATATGACAACTTATGGTCAATCAGAAAAAGCATTAACAAGACTATGTCGTTAAAAAAGAAGCTTCAAGAAAAACCTCAATTACACAAACGAAATAAGCATGTAGGGACTTATGACTTTGATGCGTTAACCGAAAGCCTACCAGGCTTAAGTCAATTTGTAGCCGTAAATAAATATGGTACTAAAACAATTGATTTCTTTAATCCAAAAGCAGTAAAGGCTTTAAACAAAGCCTTATTAATTAACCAATACAAAATAGAGTATTGGGACATACCAGCAGGATACCTCTGCCCACCAATCCCTGGAAGGGCTGATTACATCCATCACTTGTCCGATTTGGCAAGTGCTAAAAACTTAAAAAAAATCCCCGTAGGGAAAACAATAAAAGTACTAGACATTGGTGCGGGAGCAAATTGCATCTACCCTATTATTGGACAGGCTGAATACGGATGGTCATTTATTGCCAGCGATATTGATGAAGTGGCTATAAAATCAGCTCAACAAATCGTAAACCTAAACCCATTATTAACGAACAATATTAATTGCCGTTTACAAAAAAACTCTAACCACTTTTTTCATGGTGTACTAGGTGAAAAAGAAAAAATAGATTTTTCGGTATGCAACCCACCATTCCATGCTTCGCTAAAAGATGCACAAGAAGGTAACATTAGAAAAACAAGTAACCTGAGGAATGAAAAAACGACAAAAATAGACTTAAACTTTGGCGGGAAAAACAACGAGTTATGGGTAACTGGTGGAGAGAAAAAGTTCATAATAGCAATGATAAAAGAGAGTAAACAATTCTCCAAAAAATGTTTTTGGTTTAGTTCATTAGTATCAAAAAAAGAAAATCTTAAAACGATTTATCTAGCATTAGAAAAAGTTACGGCAGTTGAGATAAAAACAGTCAAAATGGGACAAGGAAATAAGACTAGCCACTTAGTAGCATGGACTTTTTTGACAGCCGAAGAGCAACTTAAATGGTCAAACTCAAGGTGGAACAATTAACTTTAAGAGAGATAAAAAAACAAGCGAAGCTTGTGCAATAGGGATCAGTCAGTGGACGGACACGATTGAAACGGCATCCTTTTTTGTGCTTTTTTGATGAATAAATTTTGTTTTGTCTTCGGCAAATTCAGACTGCCACAGACGCAACGCAAACACAAAAAAGATATAGTGGAAAGCCGACCCTAGTCAAAATCAAGGCTTATTGACTTGGTTTTGACTAGGAAATTACCCTTTAAAAAATTTTCAATTAAGAGAAATTAAGTTTTCTTAATGTATTTAGTAATAATTACTATCGTTTGCCCGCTTACCTTACCTTCAATATACTCTGCGTTATCTCTATCCAAAGAGATATTACGAACAGCAGTACCTCTTTTGGCAACTAAACTAGAGCCTTTTACAGGTAAATCTTTAATTAAAACCACATTGTCTCCTGCTTGTAACGTAACACCATTACTGTCTTTATGAATAACTGCATCTCCTGTTTCTTCTCCTTCAACCGTGGCTTCTGCCCATTTTTGAGTGGCATCATCCAAGTAAAGCATTTCTAACAGGTCTTGAGTCCAACCTTCACCTTTAAGCCTTGTAAGCATTCGCCAAGCTACCACCTGAACTGCAGGCACTTCACTCCACATACTGTCATTTAAGCATCTCCAGTGATTTACATCTACCTTTTCTGGATCATTTATTTGCTCTAAACATACAGTACACACCATTATACAATCATCTGTAACCCCTTGTGATGGTTCTACTTCAAAAACTTGTAAACCCTCTAACGAACTACACATTTCGCATTTCGAACTGCTACGTATTTCTAATTCCTTTTCTATACTCATTTTTTATTTTTTTCTTTAATAATGATGTAAAGATCTTCCTCTTTCTTTTTCATCATGTATTTTTCTCTTGCGTATCGCTCTAGTTGTGCTTTATCTGTACGTAATTCTGTAAGATCCTTTAACACCTTTTTTTGCTCTTTTTGATAGTATTCCAATTTTTTCTCTTCTTCGTTGTATCTTTTTTGTAATTTAAAAAAACCTCTAAGATTATGTTCTGCAAAAAAAATAACGTACAACACGTAAGGAATGGCTAATAATAAATAAAAATTTCTAAAAGATTTTGGGATTTTCTTGAGCATATACAATTGTACAAAAAAAAGTCGTTCTACCCAAATGGATAGAACGACCTTATTATTTTTAAGCAGGTATTAATTACATGTTTTTACCTGGGTAAACTGCTTGATCTCCTAATTCCTCTTCTATTCTAATCAATTGGTTATACTTAGCCATACGATCAGTTCTTGAAGCTGAACCAGTTTTGATTTGTCCTGTATTTAAAGCTACGGCTAAATCAGCAATTGTAGTGTCTTCTGTTTCTCCTGAACGGTGAGACATTACACACTTGTACTTATTTGTTTGTGCTAAACGAACTGCTTCAATTGTTTCTGTAAGCGTTCCAATTTGATTGAATTTCACTAATAATGCGTTAGCTGTTTTAGTATCAATTCCTTCTTGGATTTTAACAGGGTTTGTTACAAATAAATCATCTCCTACTAATTGGATTTTATCTCCTACTTTTTCAGTAAGCAACTTCCATCCTTCCCAGTCATTTTCATCCATACCATCTTCGATAGAATAAATCGGATATTTATCTACCCAGTCAGCCCAGAAATCAACCATTTGTGCTGATGTTAATTTTTCTCCTGTAGACCATTTAAGGTGATAAACGCCTTCTTCTTTGTTGTAATACTCAGAAGCAGCTGCATCCATTGCAATCATAATGTCTTCACCTGGTGTGTAACCAGCTTTTTTGATAGCCAACATGATAGTATCTAATGCCTCTACGTTAGATGCTAAGTTAGGTGCAAACCCACCTTCATCACCTACATTAGTAGACATTCCTTTGTCTGACAACACTTTCTTTAAGTGATGAAAAATTTCAGTCCCCATTTTAAGTGCTTCAACAATAGATGATGCTCCTACTGGTGCAATCATGAATTCCTGAAAATCAATAGAGTTATCTGCATGAGAACCACCATTGATGATGTTCATCATTGGTACAGGGATAGTAGTAGCTGCAACACCACCAATATATCTATATAATGGCTGACCAGTTTCTTCTGCTGCCGCCTTGGCTACTGCCAAAGAAACACCCAAAATAGCGTTAGCTCCTAATTTACTTTTGTTTGGCGTACCATCTAAATCAATCATTAATTGATCAATTTCTTTTTGGTCTGACACTTCATAACCTAATAGAGCTTCTGCAATAATATCATTTACATTAGCTACTGCTTTCAAAACAGATTTACCCATGTAGTTTGATTTATCACCATCACGTAGCTCTACAGCTTCATGCTCTCCTGTTGATGCTCCTGAAGGAACAGCCGCTCTCCCCATTGCACCTTCTTCAGTAATCACATCTACTTCTACAGTAGGGTTACCTCTTGAATCAAAAATTTGACGCGCGTAAATGTCTAATATTGCACTCATTTTATTCTAAATTTAATTTAACTTATTTATTTTTCATTAATTCAATGAAATTATCAAATAGATAATTTGCATCGTTAGGTCCTGGGGCAGCTTCTGGATGATGCTGTACCGAAAACACTGGTTTATTTTTCACCCTAATTCCTTCTACTGAATCGTCATTAAGATTAATATGGGTCAACTCAATTTCAGCATGATTGTCAACGTCTTCTTTCTTCACTACAAATCCGTGATTCTGAGATGTGATTTCAGATAATCCTGTAATGAGATTTTTAACTGCATGGTTTAACCCTCTATGTCCATTATGCATTTTATAGGTTGTAATCCCATAAGTTAGGCATATAATCTGGTGCCCTAGGCAAATTCCAAATACTGGTTTATTATCTGCTATCAATTCTTTTACGGTATCAATAGCATAGTTCGTTGCGGAAGGATCTCCTGGTCCGTTTGAGATAAAATATCCATCAGAATCCCATGCTTTTATTTCAGAAGCAGAAGTTTTTGATGGGAAAATTTTTAAATAACAATCTCTCAACTCAATATTATTAAGTATATTTTTCTTAACTCCTAGATCTAATACTGCTACTTTATATTTCGCATTCTCTTTTCCTAAGAAATAAGCCTTATCAGTAGTTACTCTACTCGCCAATTCAAGCCCAGACATAGAAGGTATTTCCTTTAGTTTAGATTTAAGTTCTTCAACATCATCTATCTCGGATGAGATAATTGCATTCATTGCTCCCTTATCTCTAATATGTCTTACAATTTGTCTTGTATCAACATCACTAATTCCTACTATATTATTATTTTCAAAATACTTTTGTAGCGTACCATCACCATCTGGCCTAGATGCTATCGGTGAAAAAGTTTTACATACTAAGCCACTAAACTGAATCGCACTAGATTCTACCTCATCATCATGAACTCCGTAATTACCAATATGAGAAGCAGTATTAATGATGATTTGCCCTGAATATGAAGGATCAGTATAAATCTCTTGATACCCTGTCATACCTGTATTAAAACAAATTTCTCCAGTAGTAGTACCTTTTTTACCTATGGCATAACCTTGAAACACTGTTCCGTCCTGCAATACTAAACGAGCAATTTTTCGTTGAGAATATTTCATATATCTAAATTTTGAACAAAAATAAAAAGGATTGAACTTAAAGCCCAATCCTTTTTATTAATTTTATTAACACAATAAATGTTATTCAGGACTATGCTTTTTTATCTGCAATGATCTTTTTTACATCCGCTATAGAATCCTTGAAATCACCTTTAAAGGTATATTTTTCCTCCATTAACTGAATTTGTTCCTCAGTCATATTAGCAACATCTTCGTAAGTAAAGATACCTTCTGTGTTTAATTTACCTTGATACACCTTACCGATGCCTACAATTTTAGTTAAATCATCTGACTCTTGAGTACTTGTAGACTCTGCTTCAACAGCTTCACTTGCTACTTCCACTACTTCGGTAACAACTTCTTCAGTTGTTTCGGCTTTAGCAGTAGGAGTACTTGTACTAGCACCTCTTCTAGAACGACGAGTTTTCTTTTTAGAACCTCCGTCATTTAAGTATATTTCATTATAATCTACTAACTCAATGATACACATCTCAGCAGCATCACCTAAACGGTTACCTGTTTTGATTATTCTTGTGTAACCACCTTCTCTAGTTGAGATTTTTTCTGAAATACCACCAAATAATTCTTTGACAGCTTCCTTACTTTGTAAGTAAGAGAATACTACTCTTCGAGAATGAGTTGTATCAGTTTTAGATTTCGTAATTAATGGTTCTACATACTTACGTAAAGCTTTAGCTTTAGCAACTGTAGTAGCTATTCTTTTATTTTCTATCAAGGAAGCTGCCATATTAGATAGCATTGCTTTTCTATGAGAAGTTGTTCTTCCTAAATGATTAAATTTCTTTCCGTGTCTCATTACTCTTCGTCCAATTTATATCTCGAAAGATCCATTCCAAATGTTAATTGTTTATCAACAATTAACTGCTCTAGTTCTGCCAACGATTTTTTACCGAAATTTCTGAATTTCATCATATCAGAAACTTCAAGAGAAGCTAGCTCACCTAGTGATTTAATATTTGCTGCCTTAAGACAGTTATAAGCTCTTACAGATAAATCTAAATCAGATGTAGCTGTTTTAAGCAATTTACGCATATGTAACATTTCTTCATCCACTGCGTTTTCCTCTTCAGGTCTTGCTGTTTCAAATGTCATTTTCTGATCAGAGAATAACAAGAAATGTTGTATCAAAATATTTGCAGCTCCTTTCAAAGCATCTTCTGGATGTATAGAACCATCAGTTACTATTTCTAGGATTAGTTTTTCAAAATCCGTTCTTTGCTCCACACGGGTATTCTCTACAGAGAATTTCACATTTTTGATTGGAGTAAATACAGCATCTACTGCGATAGTTCCAAAGGCTTGTTCTCCTTGCTTTTGATCTTCTGCTGGTAAATACCCTCGACCTTTTTCAACTGTAATTTCAAATTCTACGTCTGCCGAAGAATCCAAAGTACATACTAATTGGTCTTTATTTAAGATTTCGAACTCCTCTGTAAAATCACCGATAACGCCAGCGTTAAACAATTCTTTTCCTTTAAGAGGTATTACTATTTTGCTTTTTGTATCAGTAGATTCTGTTATTCTTTTAAACCTTACTTTCTTAAGATTTAAAATGATCTCAGACACATCTTCTTTTACACCTTCTATTGTAGCAAACTCATGAAGAACTCCTGGTACTTTTACCGAAGTAATTGCATAACCTTCTAATGAAGATAATAAGATTCTTCTCAAGGCATTTCCGATAGTTACACCATATCCTTTTTCAAGAGGTCTAAATTCGAAAAAACCGTGAAAGTCATCAGCCTTTTCCATGACAACTTTTTCTGGTATTTGAAAAGCTAAGATTGACATATTTATATTCTTTTAAATGCTTAAACTAAAGATTATTTCGAGTACAATTCTACGATTAATTGTTCTTGGAAATTTTCAGGAACTTCTTCTCTTTGAGGTTCTGAAACAAATTTACCAGACAATTCACTAGAATCCCACTCCAACCAAGAATAATTATTCATTCTTGCTGATAAGTTTTCAGAAACTAGAGGTAATCCTTGAGACTTATCTCTTACAGCAACAATATCACCTGGTTTAAGTGTGTAAGATGGTATATTTACAATAGTACCATTTACAATAATGTGCTTGTGCAATACTAACTGACGTGCTTGTCTTCTAGTTCTTGCTACACCTAATCTATATACTGTATTGTCCAAACGAGATTCTAGCAATTTAATTAAGTTAGCACCAGTGATGCCTTCTTTTTTCTGTGCTTTCTCGTATGTGTTTTTAAATTGTTTTTCTAATACACCATAAGTGTATTTCATTTTTTGCTTTTCCATTAACTGGACAGCATATTCTGATCTCTTCTTTCTACCTCTTCCGTGTTGTCCTGGTGGGTAAGCTTTTTTAGCCAACGCTTTACTTGGACCGAACACTGGTTCGTTGAATCTACGAGAAATTTTAGTCTTAGGACCTCTATATCTAGCCATGATTATTTTTTATTAATTTCTTAACGTAACGTATTAAACTCTTCTTCTTTTCGGTGGACGACATCCATTATGAGGAAGAGGCGTCACGTCAGTAATTGTAGTCACTTCAATACCTGAGTTTTGTATTGTTCTGATTGCCGAGTCTCTACCCGAGCCTGGTCCTTTTACAAAGACCTCTACTTTTCTTAACCCTAAAGCATGTGCTTTTTCAGCACAATCTGCAGCTGCTGTTTGACCAGCATAAGGAGTGTTTTTCTTAGATCCTCTGAATCCCATTTTACCAGCTGAAGACCAAGATATTACTTGCCCTGCCTTGTTTGTGATTGAGATGATGATGTTGTTAAAAGACGCCTTGATGTGAACGTGGCCTGAAGCCTCTACCACAACCGTTCTTTTTTTACTTTTCTCAGTTCTTTTCTGTGCCATCGAAACTAGCTATTTATCTACCTACTTGTTTTTTATTTGCTACTGTCTTACGTTTACCTTTACGGGTTCTACAGTTATTTTTAGTTCTTTGACCTCGTACAGGTAAACCTTTACGATGTCTCAAACCTCTATAACAACCGATATCTAGTAATCGTTTGATACTTAATTGTACTTCTGATCTTAATACACCTTCTACTTTATGATCTGTAGAAATCACATTACGAATTGCCGCAGACTCATCATCTGTCCAATCTGTAACTTTTTTATTTCTATCTACACCAGCTTTATCTAAAATCTCTTGAGAAGAACTCTTCCCAATGCCAAAGATATAAGTCAAGGCAATTTCTCCTCTTTTATTATCTGGGATATCTACACCCGCAACTCTAGCCATAATTAACCTTGTCTTTGTTTAAACTTTGGATTTTTTTTATTAATCACGTACAATTTACCGTTACGTCTGATTAACTTACAATCAGCACTTCTCTTTTTTACAGATGCTTTAACCTTCATTTTTCTTTATTTATATCTGTATACAATTCTCCCCTTAGTTAGGTCATAAGGAGACATCTCTAACTTTACTTTATCACCTGGAAGAATCTTGATGTAATACATTCTCATCTTTCCAGAAATATGAGCTATCACTTCGTGATTATTCTCAAGTCGTACTCTAAACATCGCATTGGACAATGCCTCTACGATAGTACCATCTTGCTCTATTGAAACTTGTTTTGCCATTAATTAAATACTTCCTCTATATATTTAAAGGTTGTTAATATTTCTGCTTTCCCTTTTCTCACTACAACCGTATGCTCAAAATGAGCCGAAGGTTTTCTATCTCGCGTACGAATTGTCCAACCATCTTTTTCTTGTACTATTTCTTTTTTACCTAAATTAATCATAGGCTCAATCGCTATTACTAAACCATTTTTCAACGTCTTTCCTCTTCCTCTTCTTCCATAATTAGGGATATTAGGAGATTCATGTAAATTATGTCCAACTCCATGTCCTACTAATTCACGAACTACTGAGTAACCTTTTTTTTCTACATATTCTTGAACCGAGTAACCTATGTCTTCAACTTTGTTTCCAACAATAGCTTGTTCAATTCCTATGTATAGTGACTCCTTAGTTGTTTTTAATAAATCCAATGTGGTTTTATCTACATTTCCAACGGGGTAAGTATAAGCACTATCACTGTGAAATTCATGTTTATACACACCACAATCTATCGAAATAATATCTCCATCCTGTAATTCATATGCACTAGGCATACCATGTACAATACATTCATTTACACTAATACAAAGAGTTCCTGGAAATCCCCCATAACCTTTGAAGGATGGGACACCACCATTATCTCTAATGTACTGTTCAGCAATTTTATCTAAATCAGCCGTGGCGACTCCAGGCTGTATCAATTTGGCTGTTTCTGCATGTGCTCGTCCTAAGATATCTGCACTTAGCTTAATCAACTCTATTTCTTCTTCACTTTTGTAATAAATCATTTAACTTATTACGATATAGGTTGGGATCTTCTTACCCTTCCTGTATTCATCATCCCGTCATACTCTTTCATAAGAAGATGACTTTTGATATTCATAGCAGTGTCCAATACTACACCTACTATAATTAATAATGATGTTCCTCCAAAGAAAGATGCCAATTGTTGATTTTCTTTCACTAATACTAATGAGATAATTGATGGAATAATAGCAATCGCAGCTATAAATAACGAACCTGGCAAAGTGATTTTAGACAATACTGAGTCAATAAAGCTTGCAGTAGGTTCTCCTGGTTTTACACCTGGTACAAATCCACCATTACGTTTTAAGTCATCCGCAATTTCTACTGGGTTTAAAATCATTGCTGTATAAAAGAATGTAAAGACAATAATCAAAACTACAAGAAGTAGAACATAACCAATTTGTCCATATCTAAAGTAGGTAGAAATAAATGATCCAATATCTGATCCTGACATTTGTCCACCCAAAAAACCAGGTAAGATAACAACTGCTTGAGCAAAAATAATAGGCATAACACCCGCTTGATTTACTTTTAAAGGTATACTTGATTGAGGACCTCCTAATGCTGGGTTACTATTTTTGTTCATTAATTGATTAGCATAATTAACTGGGATTTTTCTCACTCCTTGAATAATTAAAATCGTTAATAAGACTACTGCAAAGAAAACCACAGCTTCTAGTAAAACGATTAATGCTCCTCCACCAGCTGCATTTTCAAACAAATTATTATACTCCATTACTAAAGATTCTGGAAATCTTGCGAGTATTCCAATCGTAATTAATATAGAAATCCCATTTCCAATTCCTTTTTCAGTAATTTGATCTCCCATCCACATACAAAACATTGTACCAGCTGTAAGTAATACTACTGACTGAGCAGTAAACACTGTTTTGTCAATTCCTACCATTAACATATGATCCTGAGATGTGATATATGTAATGAATCCAAATGATTGAAGTACACAAACAATAATTGTAAGTATTCTTGTGTATTGACTAATTTTCTTTCTACCAGACTCTCCTTCTTTCGATAATTTCTGAATAGATGGTATTGCAAATTGAGCCAGTTGTAGTATAATTGAAGCTGAGATATAAGGCATTATACCTAATCCAAATATAGCTCCTTTGCTAAAAGCACCACCTAAAAACATATCTAGAACACCGGTAGCTTCATTACCACTAAGCACTGCAGAAGGTGCGATTCCAGGCAACTGAATATGACCACCTAATCTATATAATACAACAAAAAACAGAGTAGTTAAGATTTTATTTCTTAACTCCTCAATTTTAAATGCACTCTCTATGTTTTTGATAAAACTCATCTCTATACCAATTCTATGCTTCCACCTGCTTTTTCTACAGCTTCTTTAGCTGATGCTGATATAGCATTCACTTTTAAGCTAAGTTTAGCCGAAAGTTCTCCTTTTGCTAAAACTTTTATTCTATCGTTCTTTGAAACAATTCCTGACTCTACCAAAGATTCTAAAGAAATTTCTGTAATTCCTTTATCTGCCAATACTTGTAATGTAGAGATATTAACTGCTTTATACTCAACCCTATTAGGACTATTAAATCCAAATTTAGGTAGACGTCTTTGAATAGGCATCTGCCCACCTTCAAAACCTAATTTCTTAGAATACCCTGATCTAGACTTTGCTCCTTTGTGACCTCTTGTAGAAGTACCACCTTTTCCAGAACCTTGCCCTCTAGCTATTCTTTTACCTGATTTAACCGATCCTTTTGCCGGCGTCAATGTATTTAATTTCATAATTATAGTTCTGTTACTTCAACTAAATGTTTAACAGTATTAATCATCCCTCTCACTGAGTTATTATCCTCCAGTTCTACAGATCGATTAATTTTACCTAAGCCCAAGGCTTTAATAGTAAGTTTTTGGTTTTTAGGTCTTTTTATGACACTTCTTACCTGAGTTATCTTTACTTTAGCCATTATACTAACCGTTATATACTTTATCAATATCTACCCCTCTTTGAGCTGCTACAGCATAAGGATCTCTCATTTTCAGTAAAGCATCAAATGTTGCTTTCACTACACTATGAGGATTTGAAGATCCTTGTGATTTTGCAAGAACATCTTTAATTCCTGCACTATCAAAAACAGCACGCATCGCCCCACCTGCAATAACTCCTGTACCTGGTGAAGCTGGCTTAATCAAAACACGACCACCGCCATACTTTCCTTTCATCTCATGAGGCACTGTAGATTTAATCATAGGAACTTTTATCAAGTTCTTTTTAGCATCATCAATACCTTTTGTTATAGCATCTGTAACCTCATTAGCTTTTCCTAAACCGTGTCCAACAATACCATTACCATCTCCCACTACTACAATAGCAGCGAAACTAAAACGACGACCACCTTTTACTACTTTAGCAACACGATTAATTGTTACTACAGTTTCTTTAAGCTCTATTTCGCTTGCCTTAATTCTTCTTACTTCACTCATAACTTAGAATTTTAACCCTCCTTCGCGTACACCTTCTGCTAAAGCTTTTACTCTACCATGGTAAAGAAATCCATTTCGATCAAATACAACTGATTGTATCCCTTTAGCCTGTGCTGTTTCGGCAACTTTTGTACCTACTTGCTTTGCTATATCTATTTTATTTCCAGAGAAACTACCTTTCAAAGATGAAGCACTTACTAGAGTTACCCCTTGTACATCATCAACAATTTGAGCATAAATCTCCTTATTGCTTCTAAAAACTGTTAATCTAGGTGCTTCAGAAGTACCAGAAATTTTACTTCTAATACTCTTTTTGATTCTTGTTCTTCTTAAATCTTTCTTAGTTGCCATCTTAACTGTTATTTAGCCGCTGTTTTACCTTGCTTTCTTCTGATTTGCTCACCAACAAAACGAACACCTTTTCCTTTATAAGGTTCCACTTTTCTAAGTGATCTAATTTTAGCCGCTACTTGTCCAACTAATTGTTTATCAATTGATTCTAAAGTAACGATTGGGTTTTTACCTTTTTCAGTAATCGCAATTGCTTTTACTTCACTTGGTAATCCAAATACAATAGGGTGAGAATATCCTAAATGTAATTCAAGAACATTGTTAGAAACAGTAGCTTTAAAACCAACACCCACTAGCTCTAAGTCTAGTTTGTATCCTTCGTTTACTCCTGTTATCATATTAGCAATCAAAGATCTGTACAAACCATGTCTTGATTTGTCTTCCTTAGAATCACTTGCTCTTTCAAGAATTACTTCACTCTCTTTTATCTCAAACTTTATGTCAGAATTAATTTTCTGATTAAGTTCACCCTTCTGTCCTTTTACAGTTACGATACTATCTTTAACTGCTACAGTTACACCCGAAGGAATGCTTATTGGTTTTTTACCTATTCTAGACATCTAATATTAATATACGTAACATAATACTTCTCCACCAACTTTTTGAGCTTTCGCTTCCTTGTTAGTCATCACCCCTTTAGAGGTAGATAAAATGGCTATACCTAGACCATTTAATACTCTTGGAATACCATCAACTCCGGTGTATTTTCGTAAACCAGGTTTACTCACACGCTGAAGTTTTACTATAGCACTTTGCTTAGTAATAGAGTTATACTTAAGGGCTATTTTAATAACGCCTTGAACTCCGTCTTCCTCAAACTTATAATTTTGGATATACCCTTTGTCAAAAAGGACTTTTGTCATTTCTTTTTTTAAGTTAGATGCAGGCACCTCAACAATTTTTTTGTTGGCCTTAATCGCATTTCTAACTCTCGTAAGATAATCCGCTATCGAATCTGTAACCATCTTTTCGTACTATTTTATACTTGAATACACCCTTAAAGGGGTGCAAATATACACAAGATTATTTAAACAATCTTAATTACTTGTGTTTTTTTTACCAACTTGCTTTAGTAATACCTGGAATCTTACCTGAACTTGCCATTTCACGGAAAGTAACACGATTAATCCCAAACTTACGCATATAACCTTTAGGTCTTCCAGTTAATTTACAACGATTGTGTAAACGTACTGGAGATGAATCTTTAGGCAATTTGTCTAATCCAACATAATCACCATTTGCTTTTAGTTCCGCACGTTTCTTAGCATACTTAGCTACTAATCTCTCACGTTTTCTACCTCTAGCTTTTACTGCTTCTCTAGCCATGATTAATATTATTTTTGTTGATTTGCAAAAGGCATTCCAAACTCTTTCAACAACTCCAAACACTCTTCGTCAGTGTTTGCAGAAGTCACAAAAGTAATGTTCATACCCGTGATATTTTTAATTTTATCAATAGATAATTCAGGAAAAATGATTTGTTCTTTGATTCCTAAAGTATAATTACCTCTTCCATCAAATCCTTTTTCACTTACTCCTTGAAAATCCCTTACCCTCGGCAAAGAAACAGCCAACAAACGATCTAAGAATTCGTACATCATATTTCCTCTTAACGTTGTCTTAACGCCAATAGGCATACCATCTCTTAACTTAAAGTTAGAAACTGATTTCTTAGATATTGTAGGGACAGCTTTTTGTCCTGTAATCATAGTCATTTCTTCAACGCCATAATCTACAATTTTCTTATCTGCTACTGCTCTACCTAATCCTTGGTTAAGCACTATTTTCTCAATAGATGGTACTTGCATCACAGACTTATATTGAAATTTTTCTTTCAATGCTGGAGCTACCTTATCTTTGAATTTTTCTTTTAATCTTGGAATTGCCATAATCATTTATTCCGTTATAGGAATTTTATATGTTCAATTAATTACTTAACTACTTTCAAGTTAGAAATATGAATAGATGCTTCCATCTCTTCAATACTACCACTTGGGTTCTGAGAACTTGGCTTAATATGTTTTTTCACCATATTGATTCCGCCAACAATTACTCTTTCTTTCTTAGGGAATACTTTAGTAATTTCTCCTTCTTGACCTTTTTGGTCTCCTGTGATTACTACTACTTTATCTCCTTTTTTTACGTGAAGCTTTGTCATCTTACTATTAGTATTATAGCACTTCTGGTGCTAGTGAAACTATTTTCATGAATTGCTTGTCTCTCAACTCTCTTGCAACGGGTCCAAAGATACGAGTACCTCTTGGTTCATTTTGATTATTTAACAAAACCGCTGCATTATCCGAGAAGCGAATATAAGATCCATCTTTTCTTCTAATCTCTTTCTTTGTTCTAACAACTACCGCTGTAGACACCGCACCTTTTTTGATACCCCCGGCAGGAATTGCAGATTTTACACTTACTACAATTTTATCTCCTATTCTGGCGTATCTTTTACCAGTACCGCCTAACACTCTAATACAAAGTACTTCCTTTGCACCAGAATTGTCGGCAACTATTAATCTTGTTTCTTGCTGAATCATAATTATTTAGCTTTTTCGATAATTTCAACTAACCTCCAACGCTTTCTCTTGCTCAATGGACGTACTTCCATGATGCGTACAGTATCACCTATACCACATTCATTATTTTCGTCATGAACTGCGTATTTTTTAGTCTTCTTTACGAATTTACCATACATAGGGTGCTTCATTCGTCGTTCAACAACGATTGTAGCAGTTTTGTCCATCTTATTACTAGAGACTTGCCCTGTTCTTTCTTTTCTTAGATTACGTTCCATTACTCAGACTTAGCGTTTAATTCTGTTAACAATTTTGCAATTTCTTTTCTCTTCGCTCTAATCAACATTGGATTTTCGATAGGAGAAATGGCGTGAGTAAACTTCAAATTTTCGTAAGTCGTTTTCTCAATTGCTATTTTTTCTTTTAAATCATTGATTGACAATGATGTGATTTCTTGCTTTTTCATCTTCTTACTCTGCTACGTAATCCCTACGAATTACAAATTTTGTTTTAACAGGAAGTTTTTGTGCGGCTAATCTCATAGATTCTTTTGCCGTTATTAATGAAACTCCTCCTGATTCAAATAATATGGTTCCTGGCTTGATTGTAGCCACCCAATATTCTGGTGCTCCCTTACCTTTACCCATACGAACCTCCGCAGGTTTCTTAGTGATTGGTTTGTCTGGAAAAATTCTAATCCACACTTGCCCTTCTCTTTTCATTTCTCTCGTAACAGCAATACGTGCAGACTCAATTTGTCTGGATGTAATCCAACCTGCTTCTAGTGATTTGATTCCGAATTCACCAAAACTAAGTTGATGACCACGAGTTGCAATTCCTTTAACACGTCCTTTTTGCTTCTTACGAAACTTTGTTCTTTTTGGCTGTAACATAGTTATATGTTTTTATATCTATTAACGTCTTCTTTTTCTACCGCCCTCTTTTCTCTTGCCGTTCTTTCCACCAGAATTATTACCCGCATTAGGTGATAAATCTCGTTTTCCTAGAACTTCTCCTTTGAAGATCCATACCTTAATTCCGATTTTACCATAAACGGTATCAGCTTCAGATATACAGTAATCAATATCTGCTCTAAGTGTATGTAAAGGCACTCTTCCTTCTTTGTATTGCTCTGTACGAGCCATTTCAGCACCGCCTAAACGACCACCTACTTTGATTTTTATACCCTGAGCTCCTACCCTCATAGCCGAAGCAATTGCTTGTTTCATCGCTCTTCTGTAAGATATACGTGCTTTCAGTTGTTGAGCAATCGACTCACCTACTAACTTCGCATCAAGCTCTGGTCTCTTAATCTCAAAGATATTAATTTGAACATCTTTGTTAGTAAGATTCTTAATCTCTTCTTTTAATCTATCAACTTCTGATCCACCTTTACCTATTACAACACCTGGTCGAGCTGTATTAATAGTAAGGGTAATTCTCTTTAAAGTTCTTTCGATAATAATTTTTGAAATTCCTCCTTTAAGAATACGTGCATAGATGTATTTTCTGATTTTTTCATCTTCTACTAATTTTTCAGAAAAATTATTTCCTCCAAACCAGTTAGATTCCCATCCAGCTATAATTCCTAATCTAAATCCAATAGGGTTAACTTTTTGTCCCATAATCTCTTACTATAAAATTAATTTTTGCTATCAACCACTAATGTGATATGATTAGATCTTTTTCGTACACGATATGCTCTACCTTGAGGTGCTGTTTGTAAACGCTTAAGCATTCTTCCAGCATCAACATAAACTGTTTTTATATATAACTCAGCAGATTCTATATCTTCATTTTCATTCTTAGCTTCCCAATTTGAGATAGCTGAAAGAAGAAGTTTTTCTACATCTCTTGAAGCATGTTTTACATCATACTTCAATAAAGACAATGCTTTCTCTACTCGTTCTCCACGAATCAAGTCCACAACCAATCTCATCTTACGAGGTGAGCTCGGTACATTATTTAATTTAGCGATAGCTTCCATTATCTCTTCTTATCTTTCTTGTTAATATGACCTCTAAAGTTACGAGTTGGAGAAAATTCACCCAACTTGTGCCCTACCATATTTTCTGTTACAAAAACAGGGATAAACTTATTGCCGTTATGTACTGCAAATGTATGCCCTACAAAATCAGGTGAAATCATAGATCGTCTCGACCATGTTTTAATTACAGACTTTTTGCCTGAATCTCCCATGACGTCAACTTTTTTCTCAAGTCTATAATCTATATACGGTCCTTTTTTTAGTGAACGTGCCATTTAATTATTCTTTATTTTTTACCTATGATTAACTTGTCAGAATATTTATTCGGCTTTCTAGTCTTTTGACCTTTAGCATAAATTCCTGTTCTTGAACGTGGATGACCACCAGACTTACGTCCTTCACCACCACCCATTGGGTGATCGACCGGATTCATCGCTACACCTCTTACACGAGGACGTCTACCTAACCATCTATTTCTACCTGCCTTACCTAAATTAATATTCATTTGGTCCGAATTAGAAACTGTTCCTATAGTAGCATAGCATACTGATAAAACATTTCTCATTTCTCCAGAAGGAAGTTTAATTGTAGCGTATTTACCCTCACGAGCTAATAACTGCACATAAGCTCCTGCACTACGAGCCATCACAGCACCTTTGTCCAGACGTAACTCTATGTTGTGAAGAATTGTACCTAAAGGAATATCAGATAATGGTAAAGCATTCCCTAATTCAGGGTCTACTCCTGGTCCACTTAACACTGTTTGTCCTACCTGTAAATTTTCAGGGGCTACAATATATCTTTTCTCACCATCTGCATAAGATAATAAAGCTATACGAGCAGTCCTATTTGGATCATACTCAATAGTTTTTACCGTAGCTGGTATTCCGTGCTTCTCTCTTTTGAAGTCGATAACACGATATTTCTTCTTATGACCTCCACCAATATTACGTTGGGTCATTTTACCTGTATTGTTACGTCCCCCAGATCTTTTTTTAGATCTAAGTAGAGTTTTCTCTGGTGTTGATGTTGTTACATCATCAAAAACAGGTGCTACTCTAAAACGTTGACCAGGTGTTGTTGGTTTTAATTTTCTAACCGCCATCTTTCTCTAATTCTTAAATTCCGCTATAGAAATCTATAATTTCACCTTCTTTAAGGGTAACTATCGCTTTTTTATATGATTGAGTCTTACCGTTCATCGCTCCAGATTTTGTGTATCTAGATTTAGATTTACCAGCAGTAATCATAGTTTTGACGGAAAGCACAGTTACTCCATATACTTTCTCTACTTCTTTTTTAATCTCAATTTTGTTAGCATCTTTATTTACAACAAATCCGAATTGGCTTTGTTCATTCAATTTAGATACTTTCTCTGTGATTAAAGGTTTTATTAGAATGCTCATTATTTTAATATTTCTTCAACTATTGAAATAGAACCTTCTAACATGAACAACTTCTCTGCATTAAGTACATCGTAAGTACTTAATTGATCAGCTGTAACAATGTTTACTTTAGGAATATTTCGCCCTGATTTATAAATGTTTTCGTTATTCGATGGTAAGACAAACAATACTCTACCTTTAACATCAAGGTTAGATAGTATGTTTACAAATTCCTTTGTCTTTGCTTTTTCCATCGTAAAGTCTTCAAGTATCACTAACGATTCTAACGATGCTTTATATGATAAAGCTGATTTTCTCGCTACTACTTTTAACTTCTTATTTAATTTAAAGCTGTAATCTCTTGGCGTAGGTCCAAATACTCTACCCCCACCTCTGAACACAGGTGACTTAATACTTCCCGCACGAGCTGTACCAGTACCTTTTTGTTTCTTTATCTTACGAGTAGATCCAGTGATTTCAGATCTTCCTTTTGCTTTATGAGTTCCTTGACGTCTATTTGCTAAATGTTGTTTTACATCAAGATAAATAGCATGATCATTAGGTTCTACCCCAAAAACTGCGTCAGACAATTGTACCGTCTTAGCTGATTTTTTTCCTTGTATATTAATTACTGATAACTCCATGACTATTTCTCTATAGTTACGTATGAATTTTTAGCACCCGCTACAGATCCTTTTACTAAAACAATGTTTCGGTCAGAAAGTATTTTAACTACTTCTAAGTTAACTGATTTAACTCTATCACTTCCCATTCTACCACCCATTCTCATTCCTTTGAATACACGAGAAGGTGTAGAACACGCACCGATAGAACCTGGTGCTCTTAGTCGATTATGCTGACCGTGAGTAGCTTGACCTACTCCACCAAAATTATATCTTTTTACAACACCTTGAAAACCTTTACCTTTAGACGTACCTACTACGTCTACAAATTCGCCTTCTTTCAAGATGTCATCTATTTTTAATTCTTGTCCTAATGCTACTTCTTTATCGAAGTCTCTAAATTCTACAATTTTTTTCTTAGGACTTACTCCTGCTTTTTTGAAATGTCCTAAAATTGTAGCAGACACATTCTTTTCTTTCGCCTCATCATAAGATAATTGAATAGATGCATAACCATCTATTTCTTCATTCTTTAGTTGAGTAACAAAACAAGGTCCTACTTCAAGTAGTGTACAAGGTGTATTAACACCATTGTTGTATACACTAGTCATTCCTATTTTTTTTCCTATTAATCCAGTCATCGTAACCTTATAGTTTTTGAAGTATTTTCCTTGCCTATCTTTTAAAGGATTGCAAAGTTAATCATTTTAACTAAGCATTCAAGCTTTACTTCAATTTATCCAGAAAAAAAATCATAAGTGCCTCAAAAAACACCTATAATCATCTTTCTATGAAAGTTATTATTTTATTTGAACATCTACTCCACTTGGTAATTCAAGTTTCATCAATGCTTCTACCGTTTTCGTGCTCGTTGTGTATATGTCAACAATTCTTTTGTAAGTACACAATTGAAATTGTTCACGAGATTTTTTATTCACGTGTGGTGAACGAAGAACTGTAAATTTTTCTTTTCTTGTTGGTAAAGGGATTGGTCCGTTTACTATCGCACCAGTAGGCTTTACCGCTCGTATGATTTTCTCGCAAGAATTATCAACCAAATTATGGTCGTAAGACTTAAGTTTTATTCTGATTTTCTGATTCATATCTTATAATACTTATACAGCTCCTTCTTTACTAATTATTTCTTTTGCAATATTTACTGGTACTTGATCGTATTGTGCAAATGTCAACGATGCGTTAGCACGACCAGAGGTAATTGTTCTTAAATCTGTAATATAACCAAACAACTCTGACAATGGTACATTCGCCTTAATTACTTGAGAAGTTCCTTTAGAATCCATCCCTTGCATAATACCTCTTCGTTTATTCAAATCACCTGTTACAGATCCAGTATACTCTTCTGGAGTAATTACTTCCACCTTCATTATTGGTTCCAACAATTTAGGAGTAGCTTTTGATCCCGCAGTTTTAAAACCTAAACGACCTGCTAATTCAAATGATAAACTATCCGAATCGACATCATGGAAAGAACCATGAAACAAACGTACTCGCATAGAGTCTACTGCAAACCCTGCTAAAGGACCGTTATTCATAGCCGATTCAAACCCTTTTTGAATAGAAGGAATGAATTCTTTTGGAATTATACCACCCTTAATTTCATCAATAAACTCTAACCCTGGCTCATCACCTTCTTTAGGACCTATTTCAAATGAAATGTCAGCAAATTTACCTCTACCACCTGATTGTTTCTTATACACTTCTCTGTGTTCTACCGTAGTAGTTAAACACTCTTTATAAGCAACCTGAGGAGCACCTTGGTTTATTTCAACACCAAACTCACGTTTAAGGCGATCCATAATTACATCAAGATGAAGTTCACCCATTCCACGGAGAATTGTTTGACCAGTTTCTACATCAGTATTTACTACTAATGTAGGATCCTCTTCTACCAATTTGCCAATTGCTACACCTAACTTATCAGCATCTGCTTGAGTTTTAGGCTCTATAGCGTATCCAATTACAGGTTCTGGAAAATCCATTGACTCTAATTGAATTGGATGTTTTATATCTGACAGAGTATCCCCTGTTTTCATACTCTTAAATCCAACAACTGCACCGATATCACCCGCACCTAATTGAGGTATAGAGTTTTGTTTATTCGCATGCATTTGGAAAATACGAGAAATACGCTCTTTCTTTCCACTAGTGTTATTCAATACATAAGAACCTGCTTCCAACATACCCGAATAAGCTCTAATAAAGCATAAACGACCTACGAAAGGATCCGTTGCAATTTTAAAAGCTAATGCACAAAATGGTTCGTCATAAGAAGGCTTTCTAGAAATCTCTTCTTCTGTATGAGGATCAATCCCGTAAATAGCTTCTTTTTCTACTGGTGAAGGTAAAATAGACATCACATAATCCAACATTGTTTGTACGCCTTTATTCTTAAAAGCAGACCCACATAACATTGGGACAATTTTCATTGAAATAGTTGCTTCTCTTAAAGCAGCTATTACTTCAGCTTCAGTAATTGAGTTAGGATCTTCGAAAAACTTCTCCATGAGTGTATCATCACATTCAGCAACTGCTTCTAGTAATTTCTCACGGTACTCAGTAGCCTCTTCAAGCATGTCGTCAGGAATAGGAATTTCTTCAAAAGTCATTCCTTTATCTTCTTCGTTCCAGATTAACCCTTTAAAGTTCACTAAATCGACAACTCCTCTAAAGTCATCTTCTGATCCGATAGGTAATTGTAAAGCCACTGCCTCACTACCTAACATTTCTTTTACTTGTTTACAAACATTTAAAAAGTCTGCCCCCTGTCGATCCATTTTATTAACGAACCCTATTCTAGGAACTTTATAATTGTCTGCAAGCCTCCAGTTAGTTTCAGATTGAGGTTCTACACCATCAACTGCACTAAACAAAAACACTAGACCATCCAATACACGTAATGAACGATTTACTTCAACAGTAAAATCAACATGACCAGGTGTGTCAATAATGTTTACATGATAATCTTGATCTCTGTAATTCCAATTAACGGTAGTAGCAGCAGAAGTAATAGTAATACCTCTTTCTTGCTCTTGCTCCATCCAGTCCATTGTAGCTGCACCATCATGAACTTCACCAATTTTATGGCTAATTCCTGCGTAATAAAGAATTCGCTCTGTAGTTGTGGTTTTACCTGCGTCAATATGTGCAGCAATCCCTATATTTCTAGTGTATCTTAAATCTCTTGCCATTACTCAATATTAAAATCTAAAGTGTGAGAATGCTTTATTTGCTTCAGCCATACGAAGAGTATCTTCTCTCTTCTTAACTGCAGCTCCCTCTCCTTTAGAAGCAGCAATGATTTCTCCCGCTAACTTTTCTACCATTGTATTTTCATGACGAGCACGCGAATATTTAATCATCCACTTCATTCCTAATGAAACTTTTCTATCTGGACGAACTTCCATTGGAACTTGAAATGTAGCACCACCAACTCGTCTACTTTTCACTTCTACATTTGGCATTACATTGCCTAATGCTTTTTTCCAAGTTTCTAATCCACCTTCTTCAGTTTTTTTCTCTACTAAATCACATGCTTGGTAAAAAATAGAGTATGCCCTTGATTTTTTACCGTCTAGCATTAAGTTGTTTACAAACTTAGTCACCATCACATCCTTAAATTTAGGATCTGGTAAAATGTATCGTTTTTTTGGTTTAGATTTTCTCATCTCTTATCTTATTTTTTAGGTTTTTTAGCACCATATTTAGATCTTCTTTGCAATCTTCCAGCTACTCCTGCTGTATCCAAAGCTCCACGAATGATGTGGTATCTTACACCTGGAAGGTCTTTTACTCTTCCTCCTCTAATCAAAACAATTGAGTGTTCTTGTAAATTATGTCCCTCTCCCGGGATATAAGCATTTACTTCTTTACCATTTGTTAATCTTACTCTAGCCACTTTTCTCATTGCTGAGTTAGGCTTTTTAGGAGTTGCGGTATACACCCTTGTACACACTCCTCTTCGTTGAGGACATGAGTCCAATGCTGGTGACTTAGACTTTGAAACAGTCTTAACTCTCCCTTTTCTTACTAGCTGTTGTATAGTAGGCATTTATATTATATTTATATAAGTTACTTTTTGGGTTTGCAAAGATACAATACTTTTTATCTCTTACAAACTTATTTTTATTTATTTACGCTTCACCTATAGTACCGCCAAAGTTCATCGGAATCTTTGGTCCACCATTCTCCAACTTAATTTCACTAAAAGCCTCTTCATACTTTCGAATATTATCATTCAAAGCAAGCATAAGGCGTTTAGCATGTTCTGGTGTTAGTATAATTCTAGACTTTACTTTTGCCTTAGGTACTCCGGGCATCATTCTTATAAAATCTACAACAAACTCACTGTTAGAATGAGCAATCATTGCCAAGTTAGCGTACACTCCCTCAGCGATTTCTTCTGATAGCTCTATATTAAGTTGTTCTGTATTTTGTTCGTTTTGTTCCATTAAGCATTCACTGATTCAGAAGGTTTTACACTTTCTGAAGTAGTTTTTGATTTTAAAGTTTCATACTCATCTTTGTTGGCAACAATGATATTATCCCATTGTCTCATTCCTGTACCCGCAGGTATTAAGTGTCCAACAATAACATTTTCTTTTAATCCTTTTAATTCATCGGCTTTTCCTTGAATAGACGCCTCACTCAAGACTTTAGTAGTCTCTTGGAATGAAGCCGCAGACATAAAACTATCTGTACCTAAAGATGATCTTGTAATACCTCTTAACGTTGGTTTAGAAACTGCAGGTTGTGCATCTCTAACTTTAACAAGTTTCTGATCTTGTCTTCTTAGTTTAGAATTTTCATCTCTTAATTTTCTAGGGCTAATCAACATACCTGGTTTAAGCTCAGTGCTATCACCTGCATCAGTTACTACTTTCTTATCAAGAATATCATCATTTTGACGCATAAACTCTTGTTTATCTGCAATTTGATTATTCAAGAAGATTGTATCACCTGCATCAATCACTTCTACCTTTCTCATCATTTGACGAACGATACATTCTAAGTGTTTATCATTGATTTTCACTCCTTGTAGGCGATATACCTCCTGAGTTTCATTCACAATATACTCTTGTACTGCCGTAGGTCCTTTGATTGCAAGAATATCTGCTGGAGTAATTACACCATCAGATAAAGGGTAACCTGCTTTCACATAATCATTATCCTGTACTAAAATGTGTTTCGATAATGAAACGAAATATTTCTTTTTCACACCATCCTTAGACTCAATGAAAATTTCTCTATTCCCTCTCTTAACTCCACCATAAGTAACAACACCATCAATCTCTGACACTACTGCAGGGTTAGATGGGTTTCTTGCTTCAAATAATTCTGTCACACGAGGAAGTCCCCCTGTAATATCACTAGTCTTCCCACCTGTTCTTGGTATTTTAGCTAATACCTGACCAGCTTGTATTTTCTGACCATCTTCAACCGAAATGTGAGCACCTACTGGTAAATTATACGCTCTATCATCTCCACCATCAACCGCTGCTACGTTAATAGCCGGATTTTTAGCTTTGTCTTTAGTTTCAATTACAATTTTTTCTGCGTGACCTGTATGATCATCAGATTCCTCTTTATATGTAATACCTATTTCTACAGATTCAAATTCAATCTTACCTGAGAATTCAGAAATAATCACAGCATTATAAGGATCCCAATTACAAATCTTAGCTCCTTTTTTCACTTTCTCACCGTCTTCAACATGTAAGAATGAACCATAAGGAACATTTTGGGTCATTAATATTTTTTTCGTTTTAGGCTCAATCACCTGAATCTCTCCAGCTCTTCCTAAAATTATTTTTACTTTTTCTCCTTCTTCGTTTTCTGTTTCAATAAATCGAACATCTTCGAAGACTACAGTACCTACACCTTTTGCAGTTATTGTAGCGTCTACAGCAATATTAGATGCTGTACCACCTACGTGGAATGTTCTAAGTGTAAGCTGAGTACCTGGCTCACCGATTGACTGAGCGGCAATTACACCTACAGCCTCTCCTACTGTCACCATTGTACCAGAAGAAAGGTTACGCCCATAACATTTCGTACAAACACCTCTTGCTGATTCACAAGTTAAAACTGAGCGAATCTCTACTGTCTCAATTTTAGCTTCCTCTATTTCAGCAGCAATTTCTTCTACTATTTGATCTCCAGCTTTTACTATTATTTCATTAGTATCTGGGTGATAAACATCATGTACAGAAACTCTACCTAATATTCTTTCGAATAAAGATTCTACTATATCGTCATTGTCTTTAAGGGCAGATACTTCTAAACCTCTTAAAGTACCACAATCTGCTTCATTGACAACTACATCTTGTGCTACATCTACCAATCTACGAGTCAAATAACCTGCATCGGCTGTTTTAAGAGCTGTATCGGCAAGACCTTTACGAGCACCGTGAGTAGAAATAAAGTATTCAATTACATCTAATCCTTCTTTAAAGTTAGATAAAATCGGGTTTTCAATAATAGCTCCTACAGATCCTGCTAAGTTTTTCTGTGGCTTTGCCATCAAGCCTCTCATTCCACCTAACTGACGAATTTGTTCACGAGAACCACGTGCTCCTGAGTGCATCATCATATAAATAGAGTTAAACCCTTGATCTTCTGCCTCTAATTGAGTCATTAAAGTATCAGTAAGCTGAGAGTTTACTCTAGTCCAAATATCAATTACTTGGTTATAACGCTCATTATCTGTAATAAGCCCCATTAAATAATTATTCCAAACTCCGTCAACCTCTTTCTTAGCATTTGCTACCAATTCAGCTTTTTCGACAGGAATCATGATATCACCAAGACCAATAGATAAACCACCTTTGTAGGCAATCGTAAATCCTAAGTGTTTGATATCATCCAAGAAATGAGCTGTGGCTGCCATTCCTGCTTCCTTAAACACTCTAGAGATTATCTCTTGTAATTTTTTCTTAGTCAACAATTCATCTATATAACCTACTTCTTTAGGCATAAGTGTGTTAAATATAACACGACCTGCTACCGTTTCAATTACTTTGTCTACAAGCTCACCATCTTCTCTGATAGATACTTTTACTTTAATACAAGCATTTTTATCTAACTTACCTTCATTTAAAGCAATGATTACTTCTTCAGCACCATAAAAAGTCATGTCCTCACCTTTTACTACCTCATTGTCAGTAGAACGTCTACCTTTTGTTAAGTAATACAGCCCTAATACCATGTCTTGAGATGGTACAGCAATTGGTTTACCATTAGCTGGATTCAATATGTTATGAGATGCCAACATTAATAATGAAGCTTCCAATACAGCGGCATTACCAAGCGGTACATGCACGGCCATCTGGTCACCATCAAAATCGGCATTAAATGCGGTACATACTAATGGATGTAACTGAATTGCTTTACCTTCTATCAATTTAGGTTGGAAAGCTTGAATACCTAATCGGTGTAATGTAGGGGCACGATTTAAAAGAATTGGATGTCCTTTTAAAACATTCTCAAGAATATCCCATACTACAGGGTCTTTTCTGTCAACTATTTTCTTAGCAGATTTTACAGTCTTTACAATTCCTCTTTCAATCAGTTTCCTGATTACAAAGGGCTTGAATAACTCTGCTGCCATTTGCTTAGGCAATCCACACTCATGAAGTTTCAACTCTGGTCCTACTACAATTACAGAACGACCTGAATAATCTACACGCTTACCTAATAAATTTTGACGGAAACGCCCTTGTTTACCTTTAAGCATATCGCTCAAAGATTTAAGAGAACGATTACCATCAGCTTTAACAGCATTTACTTTACGTGAATTATCAAATAAAGAATCTACTGCTTCCTGAAGCATACGTTTTTCATTACGTAATATTACTTCTGGAGCTTTGATCTCAATTAATCTTTTCAGACGATTATTTCTAATAATAACTCTTCTGTATAAATCATTCAAATCAGAGGTTGCAAAACGTCCACCATCCAATGGTACTAATGGTCTTAATTCTGGCGGAATCACTGGAACCATACGGATAATCATCCATTCTGGTCTATTTTCAATTCTCTTACGAGAATCTCTGAATGACTCAATTACTTTTAAACGTTTTAAAGCTTCTGCTTTACGTTGTTGAGAAGTTTCATTAGATGCTTTGTGACGCAAGTCAGCAGAAAGAGTATCTAAGTCTAATCTTGACAATAACATTTCTAATGCATCAGCACCCATTTTAGCGATAAACTTGTTTGGGTCACTATTATCTAATTGTTGATTTTCTCTTGGAAGTTTATCTATAATATCTAAATACTCATCCTCAGTTAAGTATTCTAAATATTCAATTCCATCTTCAGCCTTAACACCAGCTTGAATTACTACAAATCTTTCGTAGTAAATAATTTGGTCTAATTTTTTAGTCGGAAGACCCAATAAATATCCTATTTTGTTAGGCAATGAACGGAAATACCAAATATGAGCTACAGGAACTACTAATTCCACATGTCCCATTCTTTCACGTCTTACTTTTTTCTCTGTTACTTCAACCCCACATCTATCACAGATAATTCCTTTGTAACGAATACGCTTGTATTTCCCACAATGGCATTCCCAATCCTTAACAGGTCCAAATATTCTTTCACAGAACAAACCTCCCATTTCTGGTTTATATGTTCTATAATTAATCGTTTCCGGCTGAGTTACCTCGCCATAAGATCTCTCAAGAATTGACTCAGGCGATGCCAAGCTCAATGTTATTTTTGAGAAATCGGAATTAACAGCATTATTCTTCTTAAAAGCCATACTATATCTATTAAATATTTAAAGCCACTATTATACAATAGTGGCAATCAATGAATATTAATCTAATGTTATCTCTAAAGCTAAACCTCTTAACTCGTGAACCAATACATTGAATGATTCTGGAATATTTGGTTTAGGAAGATTATCTCCTTTAACGATTGCTTCGTACGTTTTAGCACGACCAATAACATCATCAGATTTAATCGTCAAGATTTCTTGTAGAATATGAGCTGCACCAAATGCCTCTAATGCCCATACCTCCATCTCACCAAAACGCTGACCACCAAACTGTGCTTTACCACCTAATGGTTGCTGAGTGATTAACGAGTACGGTCCGATAGAACGAGCGTGCATTTTATCATCTACTAAGTGACCTAATTTCAGCATATAAGTAAGACCAACAGTTACTGGTTGATCAAACACTTCTCCCGAAAGTCCGTCGTATAAATACTGACGTCCAAAGTTTGGAATTCCTGCTTCATCAAGTTCTTTTATAACATCTGCTTCAGTAGCTCCATCAAAGATAGGCGTAGCATAACGACGTCCCATCTTAAGACCTGCTAAACCTAATGCTGCCTCATAAATCTGACCAATATTCATACGAGAAGGTACTCCTAATGGGTTCAAAACGATATCCACTGGATCTCCATCCGCAGTAAACGGCATATCTTCTTCACGGACAATTTTGGCCACAACACCTTTATTACCGTGGCGACCAGCCATCTTATCTCCTACTTTAAGCTTACGCTTTTTAGCAACATATATCTTAGCTAGCTTCACAATACCCGCTGGTAACTCATCACCAACTTCTATTGCAAATCTATCACGTTTGAACGCTGCTATTACAGAATTACGAGACTCGTTGAAATTACGAATAGTAGCTATTACTAATGCATTTATATCATCGTCTCCAGTAGCATTTTCTAAGATAAGGTCAGAAATAAAGTTTGCCTCTTCAGGAACTACATAACTGCTCTCATCTCTATACATGTTTTTATCTGGGAAGAAGTTACTCTCAATGTTTTTCTGATTGAACTTAACTCCTTTAGAAACGATTTCTTCACCAAATTTATGTATTACGCCTTCACTTGTTTTACCATCTAATAACGCTACTAGTTTAGACACCAATCTAGCACGAAGTGCTATCAAATCTTTTCGATAAACACCTTTTAGCTCTACTACTGCTTTTTTGGAATATACTCTAGAATCTTTATCCTTTTTAGGTCGAGAGAATAACTTTGCACCAATCACAACACCTCTTAACGAAGGTGAAGCTTTAAGCGAAGCATCTTTTACATCTCCTGCTTTATCACCAAAAATTGCTCTCAAAAGTTTTTCTTCTGGTGTAGGATCAGTTTCTCCTTTAGGAGTAATCTTACCTATCAAGATATCACCTTCCTTTACCTCTGCCCCCTCTCTAATTACACCATTTTCATCCAAATTCTTAACAGCTTCTTCGCTTACATTCGGAATCTCTGATGTCAACTCTTCTTCTCCTCTTTTAGTATCTCTTACTTCTAATTCAAATTCTTGAACATGTATAGAAGTAAAAGTATCATTACGTACAATTTTTTCAGAAATAACAATTGCATCCTCAAAGTTGTACCCTTGCCATGGCATGTACGCTACTCTTAAGTTTTTACCTAAAGCTAGCTCACCATTGTTGGTTGAGTATCCTTCTACTAAAACTTGTCCTTCTACAACTTTATCTCCTTTAGAAACAATAGGGACATGGTTAATAGTAGTGTCTTGATTAGTTCTCTGGAATTTGATTAGGTTGTATGTTTTCTTACTTCCTTCAAAAGAAACAAGCTCCTGTCCTTCGTTATGCTTGTAATTAATTACAATTTTAGTTGCATCAACAAAGATAACTTTTCCTGTACCTTCAGCATACAAAAGTGTTCTTGAGTCAACCGCTACCCTTCTTTCAAGTCCAGTACCCACAATTGGAGCTTCTGGCTTTAATAAAGGAACAGCTTGACGTTGCATATTAGACCCCATCAATGCTCTATTGGCATCATCATGCTCTAAGAAAGGAATCATTGACGCTGCAACAGATACAATCTGATTAGGTGCAACATCCATATACCTAAGCTCTTTAGGTTCTACTACTGGGAAATCTCCTTCTTTTCTTGCCTTAATTTTATCATTCAAGAAAATACCTTTATCGTCAATAATTGCATTCGCTTGAGCGATGTTGCAACCACCTTCTTCTTCCGCAGTAAGGTATTTAATTGCTTTAGAAACTTTACCATTCTTCACCTCTCTATAAGGAGTTTCAATAAAGCCCATTCTATTCACCTTTGCGTGTACACACATTGATGAAATCAACCCAATATTAGGTCCTTCTGGAGTTTCAATAGTACATAAACGTCCGTAGTGAGTGTAATGTACATCTCTTACTTCAAACCCTGCACGCTCTCTAGACAAACCACCTGGTCCTAGTGCAGACATTCTACGTTTATGAGTAATCTCAGAAAGTGGATTCGTTTGATCCATGAATTGAGACAACTGATTTGTACCAAAGAATGAATTAATTACAGAACTTAAAGTACGTGCATTAATTAAATCAACTGGTTTAAAATCTTCGTTATCACGAACATTCATTCTCTCTTTAATAGTACGCGCCATTCTTGAAAGCCCTACTCCAAATTGAGAATAAAGTTGCTCTCCTACTGTACGCACACGACGATTGCTCAAATGGTCAATATCATCAACTACAGCTTTAGAGTTGATTAAACCAATTAAGTATTTAACAATTGCAATGATATCTTCATTAGTTAAAACACGCTTATCTGTATCGATATCATGTCCTAACTTTTTATTTATTCTATAACGTCCTACTTCACCCAAGTCATAACGTCTATCACTAAAGAATAGGTTATGAATAATCTCACGAGCTGTTTGCTCATCTGGTGCTTCAGTATTACGTAACTGTCTATATATTTGCTCTACTGCTTCTTTCTCTGTGTTAGAGTTATCTTTTTGAAGCGTATTATAAATAATAGTATAATCAGCTATATTAATATTCTCTTTATGAAGAGTTACAGATTTAAAACCTGAATCTAAAATAAGCTCAACGTCTTCTTTAGTTAAGATATGATCTCTTTCTAGTAATACTTCATGGCGGTCAATAGAAACAACTTCACCTGTATCTTCATCAACAAAATCCTCTGTCCATGAGCGAAGTAATCTAGCCGCTAATTTACGACCAATTGCTTTTTTAAGACCTGTTTTAGTTGCAGAAACTTCTTCTGACAAATCAAATAAGTCTAATATATCTTTATCCGAACCATAACCTATTGCTCTAAGAAGAGTAGTTACGGGGAATTTTTTCTTTCTATCTATATATGCATACATCACGCTATTAACGTCTGTAGCAAACTCTATCCAAGATCCTTTAAAAGGGATGATACGAGCTGAATATAGTGGGGTTCCATTAGTATGTGTGCTTTGAGCAAAGAACACACCTGGGGAACGGTGTAATTGTGATACGATACAACGCTCTGCACCATTTATCACAAATGCTCCTTTGGCAGTCATATATGGGATATTTCCCAAAAACACCTCTTGTTCTATTGTCTCAAAATCTTCATTTTCCTCATCATTACATGACAGGCGAAGCTTTACTTTAAGAGGAACAGAATAAGTTAACCCTCTATCTACACACTCTGTAACAGAGTACTTAGGTGGGTCTATATTAAAATCAATAAATTCAAGATTGAATATATCTCTTGAATCATTAATTGGAAAGTTTTCGTTAAAAACTCTGTATAAACCTTCTTCATGTTTAGTATCGGCAGTAGTGCCAATCTGAAAGAAGTCTTTAAATGATTGAAGTTGTAAGTCTAGAAAGTCTGGGTAATCTATAACTGCAGTTGTTCTTGCAAAGTTAATTCTCCCAGTTTTTTTATCTATAGTAGCCAATGTCGAAAGAGTTTTGATGAATAATAGGTTGTACTTTTTTGTACAAAACCACAAAAGACCCTAGTCAAAAACTAGGGTCTAATAGCGTGTGAAAAGAGTTTAATTATTTTAACTCTACTTCAGCACCTGCTTCTTCTAATTGTTTTTTAAGTCCTTCAGCTTCGTCTTTAGCTAATCCTTCTTTGATTGCTTTAGGGGCTGCGTCTACAAGACCTTTAGCTTCTTTAAGACCTAATCCTGTAAGTTCCTTCACAAGTTTCACTACAGCAAGCTTAGCGCTACCTGCAGAAGTAAGTACTACAGAGAATTCTGATTGTTCAGCTGCTGCGTCACCGCCATCTGCTGCTCCACCTACTGCTACTGCTACTGCTGCTGCCGCTGGTTCGATACCATGCTCGTCTTTTAAGATACCAGCTAGTTCATTAACTTCTTTCACAGAAAGATTTACTAATTGTTCCGCGAATTCTTTTAAATCTGCCATTTTATTTTAGATTTTGATTGTTACTAATTTATACTTTTTTTATTACTCGGCTCTATCCGATAATGTTTGAAGAATTCCTGATAATTGATTACCTCCGCTTTTAAGAGCAGAAATAACGTTTTTAGCAGGTGACTGAAGTAAGCCAATAACTTCTCCAATAAGTTCTGTCTTAGATTTAAGACTACTTAATTGGGCAAGATTATCATCTCCAATAAACACGTCTGAGTCAATATAAGCTGCTTTCAATAAAGGTTTTTCAGTGCCTGCTCTGAATGCTTTCACAACCTTTGCAGGTGTGCTAGCGTTGTCTTCAGTGGCAAACATGATTCCTGAGAATCCTTTAAGTGCTGCGCTAATTTCATCTGTCGGTTTATCGGCTTTTTCTAAGGCTTTCTTAATCAAAGTGTTTTTATACACTTTGTATTCAATACCTCCTTCAAAGCATTTTCTTCTGAAACCGTTTGTCTCGGCTACGCTAAGTCCAGATGCATCAAGAATATAAAAATATTCTGTTGCACTTAGTTTTCCACTTAACTCCTCAACAATCTCTGCTTTTTGTTCTCTATTCATAACTATGCTACAACTATTGAGTTTTTGTCAACTTTTACACCAGGGCTCATTGTACTTGATATTGTAACACTCTTTACATAAGTACCTTTTGCTGATGAAGGTTTAAGTTTAAGAATTGTTTGAAGTAATTCATTGGCGTTTTCTTTTATCTTTTCTGGAGAAAAAGATGCACGACCGATGGAAGCATGAATTATTCCAAATTTATCAACCCTAAAGTCAATCTTACCTTGTTTTATTTCCTTTACTGCGTTTCCAATATTTGGTGTAACTGTACCTGCTTTTGGATTCGGCATTAAGCTTCTAGGTCCTAATATACGTCCTAGTTTACCTACTTTACCCATTACAGAAGGCATTGTAACTAGTACATCGAAGTCTAGCCATCCGCTTTCTATTTTGGTTACCATATCGTCCAACCCTACAAAGTCTGCACCAGCTTCTTTGGCTTCTGCTTCTTTGTCTGGAGTACAAATTACTAATACTCGTAAGTCACGACCTGTACCATGTGGAAGGGCTACTACACCTCTTACCATCTGATCTGCTTTACGTGGATCTACACCCAACTTTACATCTACATCTACTGATGCGTCAAATTTAGTTGTTGTAATATCTTTTACAATTTTAGACGCTTCCTCTAGTGAATACACTTGAGAGGGGTCATACTTTGCTAGTGCTGATTTTCTATTTTTTGATAATGCCATCTTATAATATTAGTTTTCCCAAGGAGGAGTACCTACTACGTTAATACCCATACTTCTTGCTGTACCTGCTACCATTTTCATTCCTGATTCTATTGTGAAACAGTTAAGGTCTGGCATTTTAATTTCAGCAACTTCTCTTACGATATCCCATGATACTTTACCTACTTTAATTAGGTTAGGTTCACCGGATCCTTTTTTGATTTTACCTTTTTCTAACAACAATACTGCTGCAGGAGGAGTTTTGATTACAAAATCAAAAGACTTGTCTGCATAGATTGTTAATAGAATAGGTAATACCTGTCCTTGCTTTTCCTGTGTACGCGCATTAAACGCCTTACAGAAATCCATAATATTAAGTCCTTTTGCACCTAGTGCTGGACCAATCGGTGGTGCTGGATTAGCTTGCCCACCTCTCACTTGTAGCTTTAAATAGCCTGTGATTTCTTTTGCCATTATTAGTTTTCTTTTTCTACTTCTGTATAACTTAGCTCTACTGGGGTATTACGACCAAAGATCTTCACTACCACGCTAAGTTTCTTTTTCTCTTCAAAGACTTCTTGAACTGCTCCTGAGAAACCGCTGAAAGCACCATCAATTACTTTTACAGATTCTCCCTGTACGTAACTAATGTCTAATGAAACATCTTCGGAAAGCTCATCCACTTTACCTAAGATTCTGTTTACTTCAGATTGTCTCAAAGGAACTGGCTTACGGAGTACTCCACCTTCATTACCTAGAAAGCCCATTACTCCTGGAACGCTTTTAATCAAAGGCTCAACTTCTCCATTGGATAAGTCGGCTGATACAAGCATATATCCTGGGAAATAATTACGTTCACGAACGCGTTTTTTACCATTACGAATTTCATAAACTTTTTCCATTGGTATCATTACCTCTGGAATAAATTCATCCATCCCTCTACGATCAATTTCTATATCAAGATAAGCTTTTACTTTCTTCTCTTGTCCACTTACTGCCCTTACGACATACCATTCTAATCCTTCTGCCATGGGGTCAATTAATATATTTGAGCCATAACACCTTCTATAATCTTATCTATCCCAAATAATAGTGCACCAGACAACAATGTTGCGATCACCACCATTACAGAAGACTTGTTTAAGTCAGGCCATTCTGGCCAAGTCACGAGCTTTAGCTCTTCAAATGACTCGTTGAAGTATGTTATTACTTTTTTCATGTTATTCTTTAATTCGAGACTCTCAGCACGGGCGGTAGGACTCGAACCTACAACCAATGGTTTTGGAGACCACTACTCTACCAATTGAGCCACACCCGCAAAACGACCCCCTTCTTCCGAAGAGGGTCGCAAAGATATAAATATATTTTCAATAATACAATACTGTATTACAGAAATATATTACTCAACAACTTTAGTTACTTGCCCAGCTCCTACAGTTCTACCACCCTCACGGATTGCAAACTTAAGACCTTCTTCCATAGCAACAGGATTGATAAGCTCAACAGTAATTGTTACATTATCACCAGGCATTACCATTTCTACACCATCACCAAGTTGTACTTCTCCAGTAACATCTGTTGTTCTGAAGTAGAATTGTGGGCGGTATTTGTTAAAGAATGGAGTGTGACGTCCACCTTCTTCTTTAGAAAGTACGTATACTTCTGCTTGGAATTTAGTGTGAGGAGTTACAGTACCTGGTTTACAGATTACCATACCTCTTCTGATGTCAGTTCTTTCTACACCACGTAGTAAAAGACCTACATTATCACCAGCTTCACCTCTATCTAATATTTTACGGAACATTTCTACTCCTGTAATTGTAGATGTCATGTCTTCAGCTCCCATTCCTAGGATTTGAACTGGGTCACCAGTATTGATAATACCTTTTTCGATACGACCAGTAGCAACAGTACCACGACCAGTGATAGAGAATACATCCTCTACAGGCATTAAGAAATCTTTTTCGATGTCACGTTTTGGTAATGGAATGTGGCTATCAACAGCTTCCATCAATTCTTCGATTGATTTTACCCATTCGGCATCTCCATTAAGACCACCAAGTGCAGAACCTTTGATGATTGGACAGTCAGTATAACCGTTTTTCTCAAGTTCTTCAGTAACTTCCATTTCTACTAATTCAATTAGTTCTGGATCGTCTACCATATCGCATTTGTTTAAGAAAACAACGATACTAGGAACACCAACCTGACGTGCAAGTAAGATGTGTTCTTTAGTTTGTGGCATTGGACCATCTGTTGCAGCTACTACTAGTATAGCTCCATCCATTTGTGCAGCACCTGTAATCATGTTTTTTACATAATCGGCGTGACCTGGACAGTCAACGTGAGCGTAGTGACGAATTTCTGTTTCGTACTCAATGTGAGATGTATTAATTGTAATACCTCTTTCTTTTTCTTCTGGTGCATTATCGATTTGGTCGAAATCTTTTTTCTCTCCACCTAATTTTTCAGTTAATACTGAAGATATAGCAGCAGTTAAAGTTGTTTTACCGTGATCGACATGACCAATTGTACCAATGTTTACGTGTGGTTTAGAACGATCAAATGTTTCCTTAGCCATTTTTTTATTGAATTAGATTTAACGAAATAAATTTATAATTAACTTAAATTATACAAACACATAGAACTATTCAACTTTCCACAATTACCCGAGGGTAATAGAAAATTAAATAGAGCCAACGACGGGAATCGAACCCGTGACCTCTTCCTTACCAAGGAAGCACTCTACCCCTGAGCTACATCGGCTACAGTGTAAGAGCATTTTATTCTATAAAAGCCGAAAACATTCAAATTAATGATTGTTTTCAGCGTTTTATTGAGCGGGTGATCGGTTTCGAACCGACAACCTACAGCTTGGAAGGCTGTCGCTCTACCAGTTGAGCTACACCCGCTAATTAACCTAACTAAAGGTTGGTGGGGGGAGTAGGATTCGAACCTACGAAGTCATAGACAACAGAGTTACAGTCTGCCCCAGTTGGCCGCTTTGGTATCCCCCCAATATTCTCTTTTCAGAACTGCCCTCTTTAGTTATCCTTTTGATGAATTGACTAAAACGGATTGCAAATATAAGCACCTTTTTTTCTTTTGCAATAGCTCACCCACTATTTTTTTATATTTTTTTGTATTCGTTTTTTATACAGCAGTTTTTCATGAGAGATTTGACCTAACTGGGTAATGCTATTTCTCATAAAAAGTACTCAATCACCTTCTAAACAGTACAAAACTCACGAAGTGAGTTTGGCTTAGGGATAGAGCGGTTTGTTTGAAATCCTTTTTTTGTTTTTATGTTTTTGTGCACTTCAACAAACTAAGCATGACAAAAACATAAAAACAAAAAAAGATTGAGTAGCGAAAGCCCGACTATCGCTTGAGTTGTGAAACGAAGTGGAACAAACTCAAGCGATAGGAAGCCCCTAATTATTTAATTTATATTCATACCGAGCATAAGCGTCTACTAGTACGGGGTCGGTTTCTTTGCTAACAATTTTTTTTCTATACTTATTTGCTAATGGGTCTCGGTGCATATAATAGAGGGCTTTGTAGGCACTAAATCTTGCGTATTTTTGTTTGTCGGTGAGGGCTATTTGATTGAGTATATTTATTATTTTTTCTTTGTTTTCTTTGGTTTGGTTCATTGTATAAATACCCAAAAGTGGTGATAGTCCTATTTTGTCTATTGAATTGAGGTTGAGGTAGGTTTGTAGTGCCCAATTGAGGTTACTGGTGTCTTTTGTTGCGGTATAGTATTCTAATATTCCTTTGGATACTTCTAGTTTGTTGAGTTGTTTGTATTTGTCTATTGTGGCTGGTGGTAGTGCTATATTGGATATGGCAAGTGCGGATAGAGATGCTGCCAATACCGTGTATGAGGAGTCGTTAAGGCTTTGCGAAAACAGTGTTTTAAGTGCTGGGCTTAGCTCTTGGTGTTGTGTGGCCAAAAAACGAATTGCGTCTGCTCGTACAAGGCTTTTTTTGTCGTGTTTGGCTTGGTATAGAATGTATTTTTCGAGTTGAGGGCTGTAGTTAAGGGTGTAAAGTCCTTGGATTGCTTTTTGGCGAATTTCGTGATAATCGTCTTTTAAGGCTAAGAGAAAGGTGTTGAGTATCACTTTTTTGATACTGTCTGTTTGGGTTAAATTTTGTTTTGTACTCATTATGGCTTGCATATATTCAAGGGCATCGTATCTGTCTTGAAATTTGTCTGACCATTTGTATAGGTTAATGCGTTCTTGTAGGGTATAGTTTTCAGTTATTTCGGCTAGTAGCTGATGTTCTGCGTCAAAAACAATTGCTGTTGGGGTTTCGGTTAATGGAATTGCAATCATCTGCTTGGCTTGGGTGATTTGTATGTCGTATTGGGTTTCTTTACCTACGGCATTCCAAAGCCCTACTTTGAGTGGTAGTTTGTATATTGGGGTATATAGTGTGTCTTGTTGTTGTGTAATGGTTAGTAATAGTGTGTCTCCTTTTATGATTTTATCTACTTGAAGCTGTGGATGTCCTGCTTTCATGTACCATTGGTCAAAAAACCATTTGAGGTCTAGTCCTGTTTCGTCTTCGAAGGCTAGGCGAAGTTCGTGAATTTCGGCATCGGTGTATTGGTTTTGATTAAGGTAGCGACTTAGTGAGGAAAAAAACGCATCGTCTCCTAGGTGTTTGCGTAGCATGTGTAGGACTAGCCCACCTTTGTTGTACGAGTGTCTATCAAACATATCCATGGGTGTGTTGTAATGGTAGTTGACAATTGGGTGTTGCAAGGTTCGGGCTTGGCTCAAATAGCCTTTCATTTCTTCCAAGCGGTGTGCGTCTGCTCGGTTTCTACCGTATTTATGTTCAAACCACAGGTATTCGGAGTAGTTGGCAAAGGATTCGTTGAGGGTTAAGTTGCTCCATGATTTGCAAGTGACTAAGTCGCCAAACCAATGGTGAAATAGCTCATGGGCGATGATATAGTCCCAGTCTTTGTCTAATAATTCCTTATCGGTGAGTTGTACTTGTTCCATAAAGATTGTAGCGGATGTGTTTTCCATTGCTCCAGATACATAGTCTCTGACAATAATCTGCGAGTATTTTGCCCAGGGGTAGTCGTAGCTGAGTAGTTCAGAGAAGAATGTCATCATTTCGGGTGTGTTGCCAAATATGGCTTTTGCATAGGGGGCGTATTCTTTTTCTACGTAATAATCTACGTCTATGTCTTGCCAAGTGTCTTGTATTTTGACAAATTCTCCTACTGCCATCATAAATAGGTATGGGGCGTGGGGTTGGTCTTGTTTCCAACAGTCGGTTCGGGTGCCGTTGTCATTGTCTATGGAATATTGCAATGCTCCGTTGGATAGGGTGATAAAGTTTGTGTCCACGGTGATGTACATTTCTTGTGTGGATTTTTGGTTAGGGCTGTCTATTGTAGGAAACCAACAGGAAGAGGCTTCTGGTTCTCCTTGTGTCCAAATTTGTCGTGGTTTTCCTTTTTCTTCTCCTAGTGGGTTGATGAAGTATAGTCCTCTCCTATCTGTAATGGCTCTGCCTCCTTTGGTGTCTAGCTCGTTGGGCTGTGCTATATAGGTGATATAGAGCTTTAGGGTGTCTTTTCGGGTAAATGTTTTGCCTAGGTTTATTTTGAGTTTTACACTGTCTAGGTATTGGTAGTTGAGTTTTTGTGTTGTGCCGTCTTGTGCTAATAGGCTTACGCTAATGTCTGCATAGCCTTGTGCGTCTAATGTGATTGTGTGCTGATTGTAAAAGTAGGGTGCGACTGATAGTGTTGCTTTGCCAAACATTGTTTGTTTGTTCCAATCAAATGATACGTCTAGCTTGGTGTGGATGAGTCTAAATGTTTTTTGCTCGGAAGGGCGATACGGTGCAGGTTCTGGCACATAGGCTGGGGTTTTCGTTATTGTTTTGGTTGTTCTGCTTTGTATAGTTGTGGTGGGCTTAGTTTTTTTGGCAACAGTGGTACAGGCAAAAAATAGAAAAGGAAGGACTAGTATTTGTAAATATTTCATGTTTGATTTTTAATTTCTGCGATGATGTAAATATAGTAAGGAATTTTAATCTGGCGTAAATTGAGTGTAAAAAGTTATCTACGTTTATTATGCTTTGAGACCTTCCTTTTTTGAGAGAATTTTGGTAAGTTGGGGGATGGGAAGAGAAATAAGTAATTCTATCACAGAAAGTTGTTAAAAAAAGAAACCCTACCGAAGGCAGGGTTAAAAGACTTTACGTCTACGGCATATAGCCTTATTGTGATAAGATTACTCAACAAAGATAGGATAAAAAATTAAATAAAAAAATATGAGCAGGGTATTAGGATTAGATTTAGGAACAAATTCAATTGGTTGGGCATTAATTGATGAAACAAAGAATCAAATAATTGGAATGGGTAGCAGAATTTTTCCTGCAGGAGTTAATGACCTAGGTCAAGGGAAAAAGGAGGTTTCAAAAAATGCTGGAAGAACCGATGCTAGAGGGAAAAGAAGGCAATTCTTCAGGCAACGACTTAGAAAACGTTTTATTTTAAAAATACTTTCCGAAAATGGCTTGTGCCCAATCCCTCCTGAAGACCTAAAGCCTTGGGATGCAAAAACCGTATTCCCTAAGCTAATTGGCTGGTTCAAATTAAATCCATATGAACTACGAGAAAAAGCTACGCATAGTCAAATTAGTTTAGAAGAACTCGGTAGAGTATTTTACCACATGATACAACGTAGAGGGTTTCAGAGTAATAGTAGAAGTGCGGGAAAAGAAGATGGTACAATCTATGATGGAAAACCTAAAGAAGGAAAGATAGGAATTAACGATACACGTAATAGCATTGCTAACAAAACACTAGGAAGTTACTTATACGAGATAAGTCCGAAAGAAAACGAAGCTTATATTGAAAACCTTGAACGGATACGAAACAGATACACTACAAGACAAATGTATATTGATGAGTTTGAGGAAATATGGGAAGTCCAAAAAGAATTTCATAAAAAATTAAACAAGGAATTAAAAACTAAAATAGGTGGGAGAAAAAAAGAAGGCTACGATCATGATGGCGTATTGTTTCACCAAAGACCTCTTCGCTCTCAAAAGCACCTAGTCGGCAATTGCACCCTAGAACCTAAGAAAACAAAAACACCTATTAGCACAATTATTTTTGAAGAGTTCAAGATATATCAATGGGTGAACACCGTAGAATGCAATGAACGAAAACTATCTTCTGAAGACAGAGAGTTATTAGCACAAGAATTACTCATAAAGCCAAAACCAAAGTTTAAAGCTCTACGAAAAGTAATTGACAAGTTGGACAGTGGGTATAGATTTAACTATAAAGATGATGATAAAATTTCTGGCTCTCATACCATTAGTAGTTTATCCAACAAAAAGTTTTTTGGTAAAAAATGGTTTAATTTCTCTAACCAAGAAAAAGAAAATATTTGGCATACCCTGTACGATTTTGAAGACATTAGTAACCTAAAAGAATATGCTATAAAAAAATGGGGGTTTGATAATGAAAAAGCGGAATTAATCGCTAAATTTAATTTAAAAGATGGTTATTCTAGCTTAAGTAAAAAAGCCATCAACAACATCCTTCCTTTTTTGAAACTAGGATATACTTATGACATTGCAGTAGTACTAGGCGGTATAAAAAATGCGTTTGGGAAACAGTGGAGTTCTTTAATAAAAGAAGAAAAAGACCTTATACTAGATAACATATACGATATAGTAAGAGAGGGGAGAAAGGGTGGTTTTATAAAAGGTCTTAAAGAATTTTTAGTGTTAGAATACAACCTTACACATAAAGATTTAGAAAAACTATATCACCACAGTGCCAATATTGGCACAAGTGAATTACTCAATAAGCTTCCTCTAGGAAAAAATGCAGATAAAGAAATCCAAAGTATCAAAAACCCTATTGTAATTACTGCATTATTTGAAATCAGAAAGCTAGTAAACGAAATCATTCAAAATTATGGAAAGCCTGATAAAATAAAAATAGAACTGGCTCGTGATTTAAAAATATCTAAAACAAAACGTAGTGATATTAGAAGCGAACAAAAACGCCTAGAAAAGAAAAACGACAAGATTAAAGAAGAGTTAGATAAGTTAAACCAAAGGCATACACACGACAATATCCTGCTATACAACCTATGGGGAGAATGTAATAGAACTTGTCCATACACCAATAAACCTATCACCGTCAAACAATTATTTACGGGTGAGGTACAAATAGAACATATCATACCTTGGAGTAAATCCCTTAACGATAGTTTTATGAACAAAACACTGTGTTTTGCTGATGAAAATAGAGCCAAAGGAAATCAAACACCCTATGAGTTTTATAAAAAACAAGGTGATGAAAAATGGGAAGCAGTGAAACTGCAAGCCTTATCTTGTTTCAAAAACAAAACAGACTATCCTAATGCTTATGCCAAGTTCAAACAATTTATTAAAGCAAAGTATGATGATGACTTTACAAGCCGACAGCTTAATGATACTCGATATATCAGTAAAAAAGCGAAAGAATACCTAAGCCAATTGGTAGGAGAAAATAGCATAGACGTATCCCCTGGACAGGCTACGGCAAAACTAAGACACCACTGGGGCTTAAACTCAATATTGAATGACGAAAACAAAAAAAGTAGAGATGACCATAGGCATCATGCTATAGATGCTTTAGTGGTGGCTTGTACAAGTCGCTCCCACCTACAAGAGCTTAGCAAATGGAACAGGTATGATAGAAATGTAGCACTAAAAAACTTCCCAATGCCTTGGTCTACTTTCTTTGAAGATGCTAATAACACTACTCAAAAGATACTAGTGTCTCACAAAATAAGTAATAATGTATTGACCACAAGACTAGTAACAGTTGAGAAAAATGGCGAAACCTATACCAACCAAAGTATAGCCGCAAGAGGACAATTACACAAAGAAACCGTTTATGGTAAAAGAACTGCCCCTAACAGCGAAGAAGCCTACCATGTACGAAAAGTACTAACTGCATTGACAGAAGCGGAAATACCAAAAATAGTAGATGACAGAATACGAGCTCTAGTTTATGAAAGAATTAAAGACAACGGTTTAGAAAAAGACCCTAAAAACAATAAAGTACTCACTAAAGAGAAGAAAGACAAAGACGTATTCAAAATAATATTTAACGAACCACTGTACCTCCCTAATAAAAATGGCAACCCTGTACCTATCAAAAAAGTGCGACTCAAAAAGGACTTTGGGAATGCAGAACCACTAAAAGGGAAAGAAATAAACCAATGGGTTGATTTGAGAAATAATCACCATGTACTCATCTACAAAGACGAAGAAGGGAAACTCAAAGAAGATGTAGTCACTTTTTGGACGGCTGTAGAAAGAAAAAGACAAGGACAAAACCTGATACAACTCCCCCCAAAGGACAGTAACGGAACAATCATAACAACACTACAAATTAATGATATGTTTTTGTTAGGCTTGAATGAAAAGGATTTAGATTGGGACAATTTGAATTACACAAAAATTCACCAACATTTGTATAGAGTGCAGAAATTTACAGCAGGAGATTATTATTTCAGAAAACACATTGAGAGTAGTTTAGATGGCAAGTTAGGTGTTTCTTATCAATACATAAAAGGATTTGGCACAGGTAAAACAGGCTGGAAAACTTTTAATCCCATAAAGGTACAAGTCTCTGTCTCAGGAAAGATTAAAATAAAACAGTAAGCTATAATTAACACGTATTAGCAATTGAAATATCTTCTCTTTTACCTCATGGTACAACTTATCTTTGTTATAGTAGTTTAATTTATTTTGTCTTAATTTTAGATTAAAAAAGAACTTTACCCTTTATCATCTAATAAAAATGTAATTTACCCTTACAAAACTACTATTAC
>CAZEGV010000010.1:0-52951 GCA_964511645.1 uncultured Cytophagales bacterium | reverse complement strand
TATCATTGATTCTATCTTCTAATTCGTAATCGCTTAAACCATACCATGTACCTAATAAACAAGCCTTAAAAAGCAACAAGCCACTATAAGAGGGCTTTCCTGTAGCACTTTTTCCTTTATGGTAATGAGTTTTAATAATCACATCAATAGAATCCCAATCAAGTAAACTATTCATCTGTTTAAAAAATGTGGCTTTAATTTTTCTCGTTCTTGGGTTGCAGATACTATCTGCAAAGCTTTGGTGACTTGTTTTTCGCATAGCATAAAGATACAAAATTTTGGAAAAATAAACTACTCACCTTGCAACGGTCTTTATTCGTTCCCAATCTTTCCGATAAAAAAAATCGGAAAGGATTTCCACTTCTATCCCTAAGCCAAAAAACCTTTTGACATCCACGTTGTTATTTTTAAGGATTTTGTATCTTAGCAGTCATGAATTTTATGATGCCCGTATTTCTGTTTTTTTCGGTTTTAATTATAGCACCAATAATTATTCATTTTTTGAATTTTCAGCGACCCAAAAAAATGCTGTTCTCTCGATTGGATTTTATCCAACAGATAGAAAAAAAGAATAAAAATATCCGTAATATTAAGAAATGGTTTATTCTACTGAGTAGAGTTTTAGTAGTATTGGCGTTGGTTATAGCTTTTTCAGTCCCTTTTTGGAACAATGAAAAAACACCATCAAAATCCAACCATATTACATTCTTATGGGATGCAAACCCTAGATTAGCCGTAGTAGAAGAAAATATTACTGCCAAACAACGAGGGGATGATTTTATAGCCAAGTATTTACAACAAAATCCTAACTATTCTTATCGTTTTGCCACACCTAACAAAAGCTTGAATTATTTCACCTCATCTACCTATGTGCAAGATAAACTCAGTGATGTATCAATAGCAAGAGAAACTATTCATCAGCCAAATGACTTACTGAAAAAATTAAAAATTGCCCAAAAAGTAGAAGAAGAATCTGTTTATATCCTTAGTGATTTTCATCGTAATATAAACCTAGACTCATTACCCAAAGAAGAAAGTATAAGTTTAATAAAAGTAGCTAAGCCTCTTTCTCAAAATGTATTTGTAGACACAGTCTACGTAGAGCAGCAAGGGGATCAAAAAATACTACTGACCAGAATAAAATCAGTAGGGAGTGATGCAAAAGGAATAAGTGTGCAACTTTTTATTAATGAAGCCTTACAAGGTACTCATAGTATAGATATTCAAAAAGAAGGAATTACAACATTAAAATTTGATTATACATCAAATGGAACTTGGCAAGAAGCTAAAATCATTATTAGCGATGAATATGGAGATTTTGACAATGATTTTTATGTAATGATTCCACCTAAACAATCGTTTAGTGTTGGGATTATTTCTAACTCTTGGGTAGGAGAGAGGGTGAAGAAAATGCTCTATCTTGAACCTAAGTATAAAGCATCTTTATGGAATAACAATACAATAGACTATCAAGGATTAGAAAAGTGCAATAGCATTATTTGGGAGCTCTCTAAAAATCACCAATATGATTTAGGCTTAGCCGAACGCTTGGAGGATTTAAGTAAACCTTTAATCTTAATTCCTAATAGTAGCACGTCTTTGGAAGAATATAAAGAAGTATTAATGAGGCTAGGGCAAAGTGTGAGTATTAGTAAAAGTACTTATGCCACTCAAGAATTAGACCCAATACGTGAAGCCAAAGGATTGTTTAGTGAAGTTTTTAAGAAGCTAGACGAAAGGGTTAAAATGCCTAAAGTCAAAGCACTTTTTACCTTTCGAGATAAGCGAACAGGAGAACTATTTATAAATAATCAAACAGTACTTCACAAAGCAAACCAAGCTTATATTTTTAGTTTTGCATTCAATGACAACAAAAAATTATTTGGACACGCTCTAGTATTACCACTTGTATACGAAATGCTTAATAGCCTGCATGAACAAAGCACTGACGTGTATTATAGTAGGTCTACTAGTCAGATGAAAATTTCCTTACCCCCTGAAGTGAAAGTATCTCAAGTGAAAACACGTCATAAAAATATAGTTTACAGCAAAGTAACAAATGGGATTTGGTTAGATGATGTTTCGGGATTAAGCAAAGGTTTTCATACACTGAGCTTAGGTGATTCTGTTGAGCAAAAAGTAGCAATCAATATTCCCAAAAAAGAGTCTACGGTAAACTATTATACGGAAAAAGAATTACAAAACTTCGTTAAGAAAAATAAAAACTGGACATACTTATCTTTGCAAGACCAAGAGCTTGTTGAGAATTTTATCGCAAGTCAACATCAAAAAAAGTTTCCTTTATGGAAATATTGTATCATATTAGCATTAATGTTTATTTTGATTGAAATCTTGTTGATAAGAACCCTGCCATGATGATTCTCATTAAAGACACTTTAGTAAAAGACACGAAGTCTAAACATCACAATCAAAAAGTAGATGTATTGATTGAAGACGGACTTATTAAGCAAATAGGATCTGAAATTAGTAGTAAAGATACTCAGGTGATTGATGCCAAAGGTACAGTATTGAGTACAGGATTCTTGGATGTCGGTACAACTCTTAACGAACCGGGATATGAACATAAGGAAACATTGGCTAACCTATGTCAATCAGCACAAGCTGGAGGTTATACTCATTTGGGGGTGTTCTCAAACACAAAACCTATTATCCAACACAGACAGCAAGTAGCAGCATTAAAAAAAGCGAGTAACGCAGTTAATATTATTCCTATCCCAGCACTTACGGAAGACAATAAAGGAACGCACTTGGCGGAGATGTTGGATATGTCTGAAGAGGGTGTAAATGTTTTTAGCGATGGCAAATATAGTGTTTGGCATCCTGGGATTATGATGAAATCCTTACAATATCTACAAAAAATAGATGGCTTGGTAATTCAGAAACCTTTTGATAAGTATTTGTCAAAAGATGGGCAAATGCACGAAGCTTATCAAAGTACTATAACAGGTTTAAAAGGTATTCCTTCTATTTCAGAAACCATTACAATACAGCGAGATATTGAATTACTTCGCTACACAGGAGGTAAATTACATTTCCATACAATATCTACAAAAGAGTCGGTTAGGATTATAGCTGATGCTAAAAAAGAAGGTTTAGAAGTGACTTGTGACGTTAGTGTTTTTCACTTAGCTTATACCGACGAAGCCATTGCTGATTTTGATACAAACTTTAAATTGAACCCACCATTACGAGAAGAAGAAGATAAACAAGTACTTATCGCAGGAGTTTTAGATGGCACAATAGATTATATTGTTTCTATGCACCAAGCTCAAGAAGAAGAAGCCAAAAAGCTTGAATTCAATTATGCAGATGAGGGAGCTATTTCTTTGGAAACAGTTTTTTCTTTATTGATTGATGTATTTGGGAATAAAACGGAAGAAATTCTGTCTAAACTCAAAGCTTACCAAATGTTAGGTTTAGAAATGCCTATTATTGAAGAAGGGGCAACTGCCAATCTTGTAGTATTGGATTTTGACAAAAAATGGAAATATACCAAATCATTGTCTAGGTCGTCTAATTCACCGTTATTGGGTAAGGGATTAAAAGGAAAAGTACTTTACACAATTTTGAATGACAATGTTTATGAAGTACTTTAAGAATGTTTTTGTTCAGACGGGGTTCTTTGCTGGAGTCGCTTCTGGGATTGTTACAATTGTTTTGTTTTTATTATTTCGTTACACAGGATCTGGGATTTTTGACGGAATTTTTACAGTCGATTTCTTTATTACATTTCCATTTATCGTTGCCTGTTTGTATTATATCCGTAAAAGAAGAGATGAGTTACGCATTTGGCAATCAATTGTTTTGGGTGCTGTAACGGTTTTTACCTCCCTAGCATTTTATATGATATTTGTATTGGTTTTTACTGAGTTTATAGACCCAAATTATTTTGCAGAGAGTATTCTTCTGAAATTAAAAGAACTAAAAGAGATAGAAGTAGCAATGAGTTCTTCGGAGGAGTATAAAGAAGAATTTGCAAATAAATATCCTGAAATGAAAGCAATGATAAAATCCTTAAGTATAGGAAGTTTGTTGGTTGGGAAACTTATTTTTCATACAATTGCAGGTACGATTTACACTTTATTTATGGCAATTCTATTCAGGAAATAATGGACAAAAAACCTACATTAGATATATCAGTAGTTATCCCTTTGTATAATGAGGAAGAATCATTGCCTGAATTGTGCGACTGGATTCACCGTGTAATGATTGAGCATAATTTCTCGTATGAAGTACTTTTGATTGATGATGGAAGCAAGGATGGCTCTTGGGACGTTGTTACTCAGCTACATAATAAATACAAAGAGATTAAAGGAATTCAGTTCAATCGGAATTATGGAAAGTCGGCGGCTTTACATACAGGTTTTCAAGAAACTAAAGGAGATGTAATCATGACGATGGATGCTGACTTGCAAGACAGCCCAGATGAAATTCCTGATTTGTACACAATGATTAAAGAAGAGGGTTATGACCTTGTGTCTGGATGGAAAAAGAAACGCTACGACCCACTTTCTAAAACGATTCCTACAAAATTATTTAATGGCGTTACCCGTATGATGTCTGGTATTAAACTCAATGATTTTAATTGTGGCTTAAAAGCATATAGTCATAGAGTTACCAAAAGTATTGAAATTTATGGTGATATGCACCGTTTTATTCCTGTGATTGCCAAATGGGCAGGATTTACTAAAATCGGAGAAAAAGAAGTAGAACACCGTGCTCGCCAATATGGAGTTTCTAAATTTGGCTTAGAGCGATTTATTCATGGTTTTTTGGACTTGATGTCGATTACTTTTGTATCGAAATTCAAAAAGCGACCAATGCACTTTTTTGGTAGTATTGGTACAATTAGTTTAATGTTGAGCTTCTTTATAGTCTTGTACCTCATTGGAGAAACAATATACAGTAAATGGTTTGGTTATGGAGAGGTAAGAGAGTTAACCAATAATCCCTCTTTCTTTATTGCTCTTACAGGTTTGGTGATAGGTATGCAGTTATTTATTGCAGGCTTCTTAGGAGAGATGATCCAATTGAATAGTCGTAGCCAAGATTATCTCATTCGTGACAAATGCGGTCTCTCCGACTGATTTATCTTAACAAATAATATTTTACAGTCATTTATAAACGTGCCCCTAAGATATTTTTGTACCTTTGTATTCACATTAATTTGAGCTTAATAGCTTACACTTAACATGGAAGAACAATTAGAATTCAGAAATAAGCCAGTTACTAAGTCGGCAATTGTATTTATCATCATACATTTAATACCATTATTGGCATTGTTTACAGGTGTTACAGCTTATGATTGGACGGTATGTGTACTTTTCTATTTCTTTAGAATGTTTTGGATTACTGGTGGTTATCACCGTTATTTTGCCCATAATGCTTATTCTACCTCTCGTGTTTTTCAATTTATCATTGCTTTTTTTGCACAAACATCTTTACAAAAAGGAGCTTTGTGGTGGGCAGCACATCATCGTATACATCACGCTACTAGCGATACAGTAAAGGATCCACACTCTATGAAACTGTATGGTTTTTGGTATTCGCATTTAGGTTGGATTTTAGGACCTGATTACAAAGAAACCGAAACAGGGTTGATTCAAGATTTTGCCAAATACCCAGAATTAAGATGGTTGAATAAATATCATGCAGTACCACCAATTATTCTAGCAATTGTTATTTATATCCTAGGAGGATTTGTGAATCATATTGGCGATGCTTCTTCTTTTTTAGGTTATGAGTTTTTTACAAGAGGAGCTACTTCTTCTTTGTTGATTGGGTTCTTTTTGAGTACAGTGGTTTTGTATCACGGTACATTCTCTATTAACTCAATTATGCATAAAGTAGGTAATAAACGGTATGAAACAGGTGATGAATCTAAAAATAGCTTTATTCTTGCTTTAGTGACATTAGGAGAGGGATGGCACAATAATCATCATTATTACCAAGTAGCTGCTCGTCAAGGGTTTTTTTGGTGGGAAATAGACATTACATTTTATATCTTAAAGATATTGTCTTGGTTAGGTATTGTGTGGGATCTGAAAGGAGTCCCTACTAATGTTAGAGATTCTAAGAGTTTAGCGGAAGCGAGAACAAAAGGATCTATAATGTAAGGGTTGAAGATTTTTTTTACTTTATTAAAGAAGTAAAAATTAAAAGTCCCAATAGGCATCGTGTCTGTTGGGACTTTTTTATTGACTCTCGTTTGTATGCTAACAGATATCACACTATTTTTGGATATGACAGCTACAATTGATAATGAAAACATCTGGCATCCTTTTTCTTCGCTAAAGCAAAAGGATAATATAAAAATAAAAAAAGGCTTAGGTGCAAGCTTGTATACCGAGTCGGGAGATGAGATTATAGATGCTGTTTCGTCTTGGTGGGTCAATATACATGGACATGCTAGACAAGAACTAGCAGATGTTTTGTACGAGCAAGCTCAGCAACTTGAGCATACTATTTTTGCAGGGTTTACACATCAGCCAGCAATTGATATTACAAAGGGGTTGTTAGAAGTTTTACCTGATTTTAAACGTGTTTTTTTCTCTGACAATGGAAGTACTGCAGTAGAGGTGGGGCTTAAAATGGCTTTGCAATATTGGCATAACTTAGGAACTCCTAAAACCAAGATCATTAGTGTAGAAGGTGGTTATCATGGTGATACTTTTGGAAGTATGTCTATCGCAGGGAAAAGTAGTTTTTTTGAACCGTTTAATGATTTAATGTTTGATGTATTACAGATTCCTTTACCAGATAACGATCAAGTAATAGAGCAGTTTAAGGACTTGGTGAAAGATAAAGATGTAGCTATTTTTGTATATGAACCTCTGTTACAAGGTGCAGCAGGAATGCGAATTTATCCGAAAGAAATTTTGGATGAGTTGTTGGGTATAGCCAAAGCCTATGATGTGATTTGTATAGCAGATGAGGTGCTAACAGGGTTTGGGAGGACGGGAAAGAATTTCTGTTCAGATTACATGAAAAATAAACCAGACATTATAGCCTTGTCAAAAGGGATTACGGGAGGGTTTATGCCTTTAGGTGTTACTTTGTGTAATACTAAAATAGAGTCTGCCTATGACAATGCTGAAGCCACAAAGATATTTTATCATGGACATTCTTACACTGCTAATGCTTTGTCTTGTGCGGTAGCCGTTAAGAGTTTAGAAATTTTGCGTTCTTCACAATGTCAAGCTGATATTGTTAGAATAAGCGAATTTCATAATGGATTTATGGACAGGATAAAAACCCACCCTCAAGTAAAATCTGTTAATACTTTAGGAACTGTTTTATCGGTAGAAATTAAAACAGAAGGAGAAAGTTCTTATTTTAATAATATTAAAGAATTTATATATAAAATAGGATTGAAAGAAGGAGTATTGCTACGTCCTTTGGGGAATGTGATGTATTTGATTCCGCCTTATGTAATTACTGATGAACAACTAAAAAAATGCTATTCGGTAATGAAGAAAGTACTTGATGAGTTAAAACATATAAATTGAAGATGAAAGGAAATTCAATTTGTGAATTGTTTGGGGTTCGATATCCAATTATCCAAGGCGGAATGGTTTGGTGCAGTGGTTGGGAATTAGCATCAGCAGTGAGTAATGCTGGAGGGTTGGGTTTAATTGGTGCAGGCTCTATGTATCCTGACGTTTTGAGAGGGCATATTCAGAAATGTAAGTCTGCCACAAATAAACCTTTTGGTGTAAACCTACCTTTACTTTATCCTGATATTGATCAACATATTCAAATTATTTTGGAAGAAAAGATTAAAATTGTTTTTACTTCAGCAGGAAATCCTAAAACTTGGACAAAAATCTTAAAAGACAATAATGTTACAGTTGTACACGTAGTGTCGAGTAGCTATTTTGCTCTTAAAGCAAGTGGTGCAGGAGTTGATGCCATAGTTGCGGAAGGATTTGAGGCAGGAGGTCACAATGGCAGAGAAGAGACTACCACTTTATGCCTTGTGCCAATGGTACGGAAAGTAATTAATATTCCACTTATTGCTGCGGGAGGTATTGCTAGCGGAGAAGCAATTGTATCTATGGTAGCTTTAGGAGCTGATGCAGTGCAAATAGGTTCATTGTTTGCGGCAAGTAAAGAATCTTCTGCGCATATTGATTTTAAACAAAAAATCATTGATACCCAAGAAGGAGGAACTCAGTTATCGTTGAAGCAATTAGCACCTGTTCGGTTAATTAAAAATGAGTTTTACGAACAGATACAAGCTAGTGGTCAAGATAAAGAAGTGTTAAAAATATTATTAGGTAAAGGAAGGGCAAAGAAAGGGATGTTTGAAGGAGATATGACAGAGGGGGAATTAGAGATTGGACAAGTGAGCGGAATGATTGACGAGATAAAGGATGTTAAACAAATTTTTAATACCTTGATAGAGGAGTATGAAAAAGGACAACAAAACATATTAGACCTATGAGAATATCATATAATTCCCCTGTTGTATTAACCTTTGCTATCTTGTCTTTATTAGAGTTATTGGTACAAGAGTTTATTAATCCAGGTGTCAAGCAATTGTTTGTCGTTTCTAGTTTTGAGTTTTCTAGCTTCCTTAGTTACTTTCAATTGACTAGCCATATTTTTGGGCATGCCAATTGGGAGCATTATATTGCTAATTTTTCGTTTATATTATTGTTAGGACCATTAATTGAAGAGAAGTACGGTTCGTTTAAAGTGATACTTCTTATCTTTTTTACGTCATTGATAACGGGAGCTCTCTTTCTAATTGCCTTTGATGGTGGCTTACTTGGAGCAAGTGGAGTCGTGTTTATGTTCATTATATTGAGTTCTTTTACCCGCTATCAAGGGCGTAAGATACCACTTACTTTTATCCTTGTAGCTGCAATTTTTTTAGGAAAAGAAGTATATAATTCATTTGCTGACAATCATATATCAGAATTTGCTCATATATTGGGCGGTATTTGCGGTGCGGTATTTGGATTTTACCTAACGCCTCCCATTACAGATCAATCAGAGATGGAGAAAGGCAACCAGCTAGACTTAATTAAAAAACGAAAAGCAGTAATCCTACAGGACAAAAATAATAGCGAAGAAAATAACGATGGTAGATAAAATAATAGAAAAACTTAAAAACAAAGCTTGTGTAAAACAAGATGCTTATGATGTGACTCAAAAGGTGTTTGCCGAGGTGAGGACTATTATCAATGAGATTGCAGATGAGATTAATAAGAAAAAAAATTTTTCTGATAGCAGAGTAACTATTGAAGTAAAAGAAGTTGATGAATTTGAATTTCAATTACATATTGGTAGCGATTTATTATCCTTTATTTTACAATCTAATGTAGTCGCTTTCCCATCTGACCACTCAGTATATAAGCAGAAATACGTTAAAAAGGATAATAATAAAGCATTCTTTGGCCAAATTATGGTGTATAATTATATGGCGGACACTGTCAAATATAAGCGCCATGGAGATGTCGGTTATCTAATAGAACGGATTTTTGTAAACGTAGATGAGAAATTCTATGTAGAAGGGATGAAGAACTTAAACTTTTCTTATCTAGACTTAAGCCATAACGATATTACTAAAGAAGTACTTACAGAATTACTAGAAGAAGCGATTCTTATGGCGATTGATACAGATTTGGTAAGTACATCTTATGAAGAAAACTTTGTAATGACACTACAACAAAAATACAATAGCCGAAGCATCAAAGCGGGAAAAAAAGTAGGATTTCAGATGAGTCACCAGAGAGAGTTTAAATAAGAGACTGACAAAAAGTCATTTTTTAAGTAATGGCATAGCTCTTGTTAAAAGAGGAGTAAATAAGAATTAAAATAATTATGCAAGAAAAAGGTAAAATCTCGATTCACTCAGAGAATATATTTCCAATCATTAAAAAGTTTTTATACTCAGATAATGAGATCTTTTTAAGAGAATTAGTATCCAACGCAGTAGACGCTACCCAAAAAATCAAACACCTTGTTTCGATTGGTGAGGCAGATACTGAACTTGGCGAATTAAAAGTAAAGGTGTCATTTGACAAAGAAGCAAAAACTATCATCATCAAAGACCAAGGAATTGGGATGACGGCTGAAGAGATTAAAAAATACATCAATCAAATCGCTTTTTCTGGAGCTACTGAGTTTGTAGAAAAATACAAAGACAAATCAGAAGCGGATACACAACAAATTATTGGACACTTTGGATTAGGATTTTACTCTTCATATATGGTAGCAGATACCGTAGAGATTATTACTAAATCGTACAAAGATGAGCCAGCAGCTCGTTGGACCTGTGACGGATCTACTGAATTTGAAATTACAGAATCGGACAAAACAGAAAGAGGAACAGAAATTATTCTTCATATTAGTGAAGAAGGAGAAGAATTTTTAAATGACCTTAGGCTAAAAGGAATTTTAGATAAATACTGTAAATTTTTACCGATAGAAATTGAGTTTCAAGACAATGTAGTTAATAACCCTAGTCCTATCTGGGCAAAATCGCCTAGCGAACTCAAAGATGAAGATTATATTAATTTCTACAAAGAATTGTATCCAATGGCAGGCGATCCATTATTCTGGATTCACCTTAATGTAGATTACCCATTTAACCTTACCGGAGTTTTGTATTTCCCAAAGCTCAAGCAAGATTTTGAAATCACCAAAAACAAAATTCACTTATATTCTCGTCAAGTATTCATCACAGATGAAGTAAAAGACGTAGTGCCAGAGTTTTTGATGTTGCTTCATGGCGTGATTGACTCACCAGATATCCCGCTTAATGTTTCTAGAAGCTTCTTGCAAGCAGATGGGAATGTGCGTAAAATTAACTCGCACATCACCAAAAAAGTATCTGATAAGCTAAATGAGATTTTTAAAAAAGACCGTAAAGCATTCGAAGAAAAATGGAATGACATTGCTGTATTTGTAAAATACGGAATGCTTAGCGAAGATAAATTTTATGACAAAGCAAATAAAGTTTGTTTACTCAAAAACACAGAAGGAGAATTTTCTACAATTGAAGAGTACTTAGAAAAGATAAGTGCTAATCAAACAGATAAAGATGGAAAAAAAGTAATTCTTTATACCTCTAACCCCGATACACAAGCATCATTTATACAATCAGCCAGAAACAAATCTTATGATGTATTAGTGCTGGATCATGTTATTGACAGCCATTTTATAGGCGTGTTAGAACAAAAATTAGAAAACGTTTCATTGAAAAGAATCGATTCGGAATCGGTAGAGAAGCTAGTAGACAAAGGAGAGACCTTAGAAACCGTTTTAAGTGAAAGCGAAACAGAAAAAGTAAAAAAGATATTTGAAGACGTTATCAATGACACACACAAAACAGTGGTGATTGAAGCAATGGACTCAAAAGAAACTCCAGTTAGCATTGTGTTGCCAGAGTTTATGCGCCGCATGAAAGACATGCAAATGGCAGGAGGTAATCAAATGATGTTTGGCGATATGCCAGAAGCTTATCAAGTGATTATCAACGGAAACCATCCGCTTATTCAGAAAATAATTAAAGCTGAAGAAAAGGACTCAAAAGCCTTTGTCTCACAAGCTTACGATTTGGCACAGTTGTCACAAGGGATGCTTACAGGTACAAACTTGTCAGACTTTATTAACAGAAGCGTAGAGCTAATTGGCTAATAATTAGTCCTCATTATATTTAGAAAAAAGGTGTTACAGAGATGTGACACCTTTTTTAGTTTTATGTTTTGTCAGTCTGAGTTTGTCAAAATAGAATTTTGACTAATACCAGTTTAACTATAATATGAGTCTAATTTAGATTGAATTGTTTTTTGCAATATCGAGGAAAAATGATTTAGCATAACTGGTTAAGGTAAATTATTTTAACGAAGAGAGTGTAAAAACAAACAGGATAAATGACTTATCTTATAGTTAAACTGGTATAATTCCTTTCTGTTTTATGTTATTTGTATAATGACGGGCAAGATGCCCTTGGTTACTGTAATACCATTTTGATCGTAATATGCGTCTAGATTAGATTGAATTGTTTTTTGCATTATTAAGGCAAAATAATTTAGCATAACTAGTTACGGTAGATTATTTTAACAAAGAGAATGTGAAAAACAAATAAGATAATTGACGTAGATTATAGTCAATATGGTATTAGATATATCAGGATTTTGAAAACCTCTACCTCTCAGCTACTCTTAATCTACGCTTACCGTTTAAAGAAAAGACCCACCACGTAGGTTAAGAGTCGGGTACAGCCACTTGTTGTTGCCTCTAAGCCATTTGACCGCCACAACTAGAGCCAGCACCAGCCGTGCATCCATAGCAATGTTGGTTGATGATAATCTCTCTACTCACCAATTTCTGAACATCAAAATCAGCAATGTGCTGAGGAGATTTGAGCTTAAGTTCTAGCATTTGATTAAAATCACAATCATACAAAAAACCATTCCAGCCAATTGAAACAGTGTTTCGGCACATCACACCCGCTGCTGCATTAGGATTAAAAGCATTAACTAACTCTCCTAAATATTCATCATATTTATTGGTGCTCAATAAATAATCCAAAAAACGACTTACGGGAAGGTTAGTGATTGCTAACAAGTGATTGAAGCTAATAGCATATTTACTGCTTAACTTTCTTTTGAATTCAGACTCCAACGACTCTTGATTACTAGGCAAGAAAGCTCCCGAAGGGTTGTATACCAAGTCCAGAATTAAGCCAGTATTAGGCATTCCATAACCAACTGCATTAAGCATTTGCAAAGCTTTGATAGATTTCTCAAAGACACCTTCTCCACGTTGAGCATCCGTTCTAGTAGCGGTAAATGAAGGCAGGGAAGAAACTACTTGTACTTTGTGCTTTTTGAAAAAGGCTGGTAAATCGTGGTATTTAGGATTGGCAACAATAATGGTGAGGTTACAACGCACGATGATGTTCCTCCCGAGTTTTGAAACACCTTCTACAAACCACCTAAAATTGGAGTTCATTTCTGGAGCTCCCCCAGTCAAATCTACCGTTGTGATATTTGTTTTTGCCAAAGCATCTAGGCACTGTTGCATCGTTGCTTTTGTCATGATTTCCTTTCGGTCTGGACCTGCGTCTACATGGCAATGTTTGCAAACTTGGTTACACATCTTACCTACATTAACTTGAAAAACATCTAAGCTAGTAGGCTTTAGTGGAAGCAAACCGATTTCTTTTAATTTCTCTCCAAAAGTTGGAAGCCCAACACCGTGTCCTTCACTTCCGCTAAGGATTTTTACCTGTTTGTTTGCATGAGCTAGCTCGCTTTGTCTTCTTAATAAGCTTTTTTTCATGCTTCAATTACATTGTTAAGTCTTTGACTTTATTCATCATTTGTACACCATGGACCAAAGTTGCACCACTTCTAATGGCTGCCGCTACATGTACTGCTTCCATCATTTCTTCTTCGTCACATCCTTTTTGTACGCAGTCTTTGCTATAAGCATCTATGCAATAAGGGCAGGACTCACTATGGGAAACAGCCAAAGCTATCAAAGCCTTTTCTCGTGCCGTAAGTGCACCGTCTTTGAATACGTTTCCGTAATAGTCAAAATACTTATCACCTAGTTCTTTTTGGAATTCAGTGATGTTTCCGAATTTTTTTAAATCTTCTGGATTATAATATGATTTTTCACTCATGTAAACTAGTTTTTTTTAGGTGCAAAGGTATAAATATAGCAATATTTGTACTGTCCTGAGGTCGACAAGAGAGAATATATGTCTTGTCTTATTATATTCATAGGCATTTACATACAAAAGTTTCTTTTTTTTCGTTAAAATTGTAATTAGAATTAGATTATAATTATAATTATAAAAAAAAATGAAAAAACTATTTTTATTAATAACTGGGGTTGTATTGTTTACTGCTTGTACAAAGAAACAATGTACTAAAAAGAGTCATAAATCAGGTGAGGAAAAAGCGTTACTTAATGTAGGTGGAGATGAGGTGAATAACAGTGAGTTTAAGTACTTTTACGAAAAAAATAATAGAGAAGATAGTGATTACTCTAAAGAAAGTTTAGATAATTACTTGAAATTATTTGAAATTTTCAAATTAAAAGTAGTTGAGGCAAAAGCACAAGGTTTAGATACCTTAAAAAGTTTCACAGCAGAGTTTGAAGGTTATAGAAAGAAATTAGCGCTACCTTATCTTACTGAGGGGGATTTTAATGAAAAATTAGCAAAAGAGGCGCATAGTCGCTCTAAAGAAGAGGTGCGCACGTCACATATACTTATTTTGCTTTCTCCAGAAGCTGACCCAGCAGATACTTTAGTGGCTTACAATAAACTTAAGGTAGTACTTAATCAAATTAAGTCGGGTGCTGATTTTGGTGAGATGGCTATAAAATATTCGGAAGATAAATCGGCACAAATGGAAGATGCACCCCGTGGTTATAAAGGTGACTTGGGTTACTTCTCTACCTTGTCATTAGTCTATAATTACGAAAATGCAATGTATAATACTCCTGTTGGGAAAGTATCTAGCATATTCCGTACTGAGTTTGGCTACCATATTCTGAAAGTAACGGATAGACGAGAGTCGGATGGAGAAATAACAGTAGCTCACATTTTAGTACGTAAGTCTAAAGATACAACAGCCACAGCTATTGCTAGGAAGAAGAAAAAAATAAATGATATCTATGCAGAGTTACAAAGCGGTAAAAACTGGGACGATGTTTGTGCCTCGTATAGTGAACATGAGCAAACTAAGTTTAAAGGAGGTAAATTATCTCCATTTACAAAAGGAGCTTACAAAGGAATTCCAGAGTTTACAAAAATGGCATTTAAACTAGAAAATACTGGGGATTATTCTAAACCTGTAGAAACAGAGCATAGTTGGCATATCATTAAACTCATTAATAGGTTAAAAAACACTTCTTTTGAGGATGTTAAAAAAGATTATATCCAAAGAGTACGTGCCAAGCCTCGTGCTCAGTTGGATAAAAAAGCATTGACCCAAAGGTTAAAAAGAAGTAACCAGTTCAAAGAGGATATGAAAGTGAAAATAGTTGCTTTTGAAGGTATTGATGAAAGTCTGAAAAGTGGAAAATGGGATTTTGAGAAAGAAAATCAAACTAATACTTTAGGCTTGTTTACGTTCAATAGTGATGAAACATATTTTGTAGCTGATTTTTATGGTTACGTTGTTGATAATCAGAAGTCTAAGCCTGCTGAAATCTCTTTGCAATACTTGATTAATAATTATTACGATAATTATGTAGCAGAGAAGTTATTAGAATACGAAGAAAGCCATTTAGCTGAAAAGCATTTTGACTATAAAATGTTGGTACAAGAATACCATGATGGAATTTTGTTATTTGATTTAATGAAAAAAGATGTTTGGGACAAAGCCCAAGCAGATACTGTGGCATTAAAATCTCAGTATGCTACTAACAAGGGCAAATACCAATGGAAAGAGCGTATAGAAGCAACGGTATATACATTAAGAGACGCAAAAGATAAAGAAGAGTTATTGACTTTATTAGCGAAAGGGACTAGTAGTGAAGAGATTAAACAAAGTTTTAGAAAACGGTCTCCTCTAGCACTTCAAGTAAAGGAAGGGAAATATGAAAAAGGAAGCTCACCTCTTATTAGAAAAATTGATTGGAGTAAAAATCTAAATATCATAGATGATGTAGAAAAGAAAAAAACAATTGTGGTAGTAACAAAAAATCACCTTGATGCAGGTCAAAAAAGCTATGCAGAAGCAAAAGGGTTAGTTATTTCTCATTACCAAGATGTTTTAGAAAAAGAATGGATTAAACAATTAAGAAAGAAACATTCTGTCTCTGTTAATCAAACTGAGTACGCTAAATTAATCAAATGATCTTGAGACAAGTTATTTATATATTGTCGGCATTAATTATTCTTGTGTCATGCAAGTCACATAAGGAGAATGATTTGGCTTTGGCAAATGCGTATGATAATACTTTATACCTTAGTCAAGTAAAACATTATATGCCTAGTCATCTTTCTGAAAGAGATAGTCTTGATTTTGTTGAAAAATTTACAGATAGATGGGTCAAACAACAAGTTCTGATTAATGCGATTGATAACGATGATAAAATTGATATGCTTGAGATAGAAGAGAAAATTGAGAATCAAAAAAATCAACTAATCGTTACAGAGTATCAAAAACACCTCATCAAACATCAGTTGGATACAATAGTTTCAGATCAAGAACTGAGAAAGTTTTATAATAATAATAAAAATATCTTTAAACTGAAGCATACTATTGTTAAAGCTAGTTTTATACAATCGCCTAAAGAGGCAAGGCATTTAAATAAAATAAATGCCTTGTTAGCCAAAAACGATTCTACTTCGGTGGTAGCTCTAAAAACTTATTGCACGGAGTTTGCAGACACCTACCTTAGTACGGATAGTAATTGGGTGAACTTTTCGGTATTTGTGAAGGGAACACCTTTTCAAGGAATAGATACAGATAAGTTTGCTACAGTAATCAAGAGAACTTTTAGACCTGATGTGGATAGCTATTTTTTCTTAAAAGTAAATGAAGCTCTCTTACAGGGAGAAATAGCACCTTTTGAATATTATAAATATAATATTAGGAATAAGATAGTCACGGATAGAAAGGCTTCTTTGTTTGATCAAGCACAAAAAATATTGATGAAGGATGCGTTAAAAAAAGAAGAAATAAAATTATATGTTAAGTAAAGTAATATTATACCTCTCATTTGTCTTAAACATTAGTTTTGTTTACTCTCAAGGACAAACAGTTGAGAAAATTATAGCTAAAGTAGATAAACAAATTATTCTTCTTTCAGAGTTAAAGCAAGCTACGATTGAGTTTCAGCAAGCTAACAGAATGGGTTATGTACAGGATTTGGAATGTAAAGTTTTTGAAACGCTAGTTATTAATAAATTGTTATTAGCTAAAGCAGTAAAAGATAGTGTAGGTGTGTCAAGGGCGGAGTTGGAAGCTCAACTTGATATGAGAATGCAACAAATCCTTGCTGCTTATGGAGGCGATGAAGAGGCTTTACTAAAGAATTATGGAAAAACGATTTTCCAACTTAAAAATGAGTTTAGAGATAAGGTAAGGGAGCAAATGATTGCTCAGAAGATGCAAAGTAGTATTACTCAAGGTGTAACGATTACTCCTTTGGAAGTGCGAAAGTTTTTTAATAATCTTCCTGTGGATAGTTTACCCTTTTATTCGTCAGAATTAGAAATTGCTCAGATAGTAGTTTTTCCTAAAGCTAGTAAGGTTGAAAAGAAGCTTGTTTATAATCAACTGATGCAAATCAAAAGAGATATTGTAAGTGAAAATGTGACTTTTTCAGATATGGCGAAAAAATATTCTGCTGACCCAGGGTCTGCTGTACGAGGAGGAGACTTGGGGTATCAAGGTAGAGGAAAGTTAGTGCCTGAGTATGAGGCTACGGCTCTTAATTTACAAGTGGGGGAGATTTCAGATCCTGTTGAATCTGAATATGGATTTCATATTATTCAATTGATTGATAAACGAGGAAACGAGTTTGATACTCGTCATATTTTGATAAAAATAAACACAGGCTATTTGAGCATGCAAAGTGCTAGTAAGACCTTGGATAGTCTTAAAATAGCAATTAAATCAGATAGTATTTCATTTGCAAAAGCAGCCTACAATTACTCAGAAGATGAGAAGACAAAGATATACGGAGGCAGAATCACTGATGCACAAGGAAATAGCAAGGTGGCAGCTAATAATACTCAAGTTATTGGCCCAGATATTTTTTTCTTGGTAGATGAGATGAAGATTGGAGAGATTTCAGAGCCAGTAGCTTATACAGCACCAGATGGTGTACGTGGTAAGCGTATTATTTATTTAATGGGAAAAACAAAGGCTCATCAAGCTAACCTGAAAGATGACTATCAAAAAATATATAATGCGACTCTAGCCAATAAAAAAAGTAAAGAAGTAGAAAAGTGGTTTCAGCAGACTCGTAAAGAAATTTACATCCAAACAGAGCCTGAGTATAGCCAATGTGAAATTTCAATAGAATAAAAGATGTCAGATCAAGTAAATCAAGCAGATAAACTTTTTAAAATTTTTGACAAGTTACAATCTGAAATAGGGAAGGTTATTGTTGGGCAAGAGGATGTCATAAGATTAGTTCTTACATCTATATTTTGCCAAAGTCACTCGCTATTGGTAGGAGTGCCGGGTTTAGCAAAAACTTTATTGATTCAGACTATTTCGGAGGTGTTAGAGTTAGATTTTAATCGTGTACAATTCACGCCCGATTTAATGCCATCAGACATTATTGGTGCTGAAACGCTAAATAAAGACAGGGAATTTGAATTTAATAAAGGACCTATTTTTGCTAATATCATACTTGCGGATGAGATTAATCGTACTCCGCCCAAAACACAGGCGGCATTATTAGAAGCAATGCAGGAAAGAAGTGTAACTATTGCTGGAAAACGATACGAATTAGACAAGCCATTTTTTGTACTCGCTACACAAAACCCAATTGATCAAGAAGGTACTTACCCTTTGCCTGAAGCACAGCTAGATCGTTTTATGTTTAATATACAATTGGACTATCCTTCTTATGAAGAAGAAAAAGAAATTATTAAAAGAACAACAGGAAATAGCAAACCTATTTTGTCATCAATACTTAATAAAAAAGAAATAATAGAGATTCAGAATCTTGTGAGAGAAGTCCCTGTTACAGATAATGTAATTGAATATGCTGTAACGCTTACGCAAAAAACTAGACCAAATAGAGAGAGTTCTGCAGAGATTACTAATCAATATGTTTCTTGGGGTGCAGGTCCTCGTGCGGCTCAGTTTTTGGTGCTAGGGGCTAAATGTAATGCTTTGTTACGGGGTAAATATTCCCCCGATATTGAGGATGTGCAAGCGGTGGCAATCCCGATTTTGAGTCACCGTATGGTAAAAAATTATAAGGCAGAAGCCGAAGGGTTGACAACTGAAGATATTATTAGAAAATTGTTTTAGTAAACGATTCTGTAAGCTGACAAATGGCTTAGGGATAGAGCGGTTTGTTTGAAATCCTTTTCGATTTTTCATCGGAAAGATTGAGTAGCGAAAGCCCGACCCGAAAGTGTAATGAAGCGATAGCGAAAGAAAACGAAAGGGGGAAGCCCCCCAAATAAAAAAGTTGAATTCATATACAAAACCTTGGTGGGCAATCAGTAGTCATATTGAGACAATTATACCTGCACTTTTTAGAAAAACTGTTGCTAAGGATTATGATAAAGAAGTTTTTACTTTTTCGGATGGGGATATTACTCAACTGAACTGGTTCAGGCATTCGGGAGATTCAAAGCGAAAATTACTTGTTATAATTCCTGGATTAGGCTCTGATGCTACAAGATATTACATCAAAAACTCGGCGTATTATCTATATCAAGCAGGTTATGACGTACTTGTGCCTGATCATCGTGGTGGTGGAATCCCGAATAAGAGTTTTAAAGCTTACCACTCTTCTAATTACCAAGATTTACATGAGGTAGTGAGCACTCAAACTTACAGTAATATGTACCTGTTAGGCTATAGTTTGGGTGGGAGTATTGTTCTGAATTATATTTACCGCTATCCAAGTGTTTTTCAAAAAGCTATTTCAGTTTGTGCTCCTTTTGATCTTTTTGTGAGTAGCCATAACCTTGAGCGGTTTACTAACCGACTTTATCAGAATAAGTTTGTGAGAGGATTAAAACCTTTTTTGTGTCAGAAAGCAGATGAATTTCCTGACTTGGTAACTAAAGAAGCGATTCGGAAATGCAAAACAATTAGGGATATAGATGAGCTTTATACTGCACCAGCTCATGGCTTTGATAATGCTAATGATTATTATCAGAAAAGTAGTGCCAAGTATTTTTTGAGTGAAATTAAAACTGAATTACTTTGTGTTAATGCACTTAATGACACAATAACGCCTATATCGAATGATACTATTCAAATACTTAAAGAGAATTCAAATATTGTGTTAAACCTACCTCTTAAGGGAGGACATGTGGGTTTTTCTACCATTAACCTTAAGGGAGTGTTTTGGCATGAGGAGTTAATTATTGAATTTTTGAGATAATTTAGTTCTTTATTTTTATTTAGACTGATCGTTAATTAACTTGCAGTCCGATGGATAATCAATTAGATCTTCAAGATAAATATTTTCAATCCTTTAGTGAAAAGCAACAGTGTGTTTTTAAGAGTTGTTGTAAAAAACACAAAAAAACAAAACACGCTGTAAAAATTGCCCAAAGAGATAAGCGTATTTTTTGAAATAATATTTTTAATATTCCTACGTTAATGGTTTATGAAATCCGATACGAATTTTTTTGTTTTAGCTAGACTAAAAAGCTTTAAATATGCTTGGAGAGGTCTTCAAGACTTATTGCTAAATGAACATAATTCAAGGGTTCATTTAGTAGCAATGGTATTTGTTTTTGTTTTGGGATGGTCTTTTGATATTAACTCATATGAGTGGATTGCTGTTGTATTGTGTATTGGCTTTGTATTGAGCTTAGAGGCAATTAATTCAGCATTAGAGGCATTGGCAGATTACAGTTCGTCAGATTATCAAGAGTTGATTAAAAAGTCAAAAGATTTAGCAGCGGCTGGGGTTCTTCTTTCGGCGATTACATCAGTAGTGATAGCAGGTATTATATTTGTTCCAAAAATTATAAAATGCATTTATGAATAAGCAGTTAAAAAAAACAATTTTCAGCACTGAGATTCTCTTTTTTGGGGGCTTAGGTGTTTTCTGTTTGTTGCTCTCTATCTTTAGGGTGTGGATGAGCGGCACTTCCTTTTACTTATTCCTTAATTGGAATTTGTTTTTGGCTTATATTCCGTGGTTTTTATTGTTAGGCTTGTCTTCTTTTCAAAACTTGAAGAACAAAAAAGCACTTGTAGGAGTAGTTTTGCTTACTTGGCTAGTCTTTTTTCCTAACGCACCTTATATCCTTACTGACTTGTTTCATTTGAGAATGAGGTCGTCAGTACCAATATGGTATGACCTTATTATGATTCTGTTTTTTGCTTGGGTAGGTTTATTGGTAGGTTTTGTAAGCTTATGGAGAGTTGAGAAAATCTTAAGTCAATTTATGGGAAGTAAATCAAGGTCAATGTTAATTACCTTTATGCTTTTCTTAAGTGCGTTTGGGGTTTATCTCGGTAGGTTTTTACGTTGGAATACTTGGGATATTGTTAATAATCCCCATACTTTATTTGTAGATATTACAGACCGATTCCTTCACCCAATGACGCACCCAAGAACTTGGGGAATGACAATATTTATGGGAGTTTTGTTGTGTGTTTTTTATTGGTCTTTTCGCTTGGTTAGAACTAAGCAATTGTTTAGCTAATCAAAAGTGTAACCTTTTGTTTTTCTTACATTATACTTTTATGAAGTATGTTATTTTATTAGTGGGTTTTTGCTGTTGTTCTTATTCTGTAAATGAGAACAAAACTAAAACAGCAATTGTAGAAGCTCAAATGATTGTCGAGGAAAAAGAATCTAATTGGATGAAAGCTTATGATTCAACCAAGTCATACTTAAAGCTTAAGTCTGAGTTAAACCTTATCCGTAATCAGGTAGCTCAACAAACGATTACTGATGACTCTTTGTCTCAATTGTTTAGTCACTTGTTGGTTTATCAAATCATTCCTTATTGGTACGGCACTTCGTGGGATTTTGAAGGGCATACGTCAACACCTCTACAAGGGGACGTGGCTTGTGGTTATTTTGTATCTACTACTTTACGTGATTTAGGCATTAATCTTAACCGTTATAAATTGGCTCAGCAATCACCATTGTATGAAGCTAAATCACTACAAATAGAAGGAGTTGTTAATAAATTGACAGAGAGTTCAATTGATGATTATGTCTCAAAGATTAACGATACGCTCAAAGAAGGAATATATTTTCTTGGTTTTGGAGAAGGTCATGTAGGATTTTTGTATAAAGAAAAATCAAATATATACATCATCCATTCTAATTATATGAAAGGAGAAGTAATGGTAGAGCCTATTGAGAAATCTGATGTGTTTAATTCCTATAGTTTTTTTTACATCGTAGCATTAAGCACCAATAAGATTTTACTAAATAAATGGCTGAATCAGTCAGTACTTAAAATTATTACGCCATGAAGTATGTTTTGACATGTTTTTCTTTAATGTTTTTAATTTCTTCTCATTGCTATAAAGAAGATGGGGTTGATACAGGATTTAAGTATAACATGGATTATCTTTCCAAATCTTTTGATTACCCCGTAGGAAAACCTAATGCTAAGGGATATTATAACGCACAAAAGTTTGGTAAAAATCATCACCTAGGTGATGATTGGAATGCAATAACAGGAGGGAATACTGATTTGGGAGATCCTATATATGTTATAGCAGATGGTTTTGTGTATTTTGCTCAAGATGTAGCTGGTGGTTGGGGCAATATAATACGTGTAATACACCAATTACCATCTGGAGAAAAAATTGAATCTTTGTATGCTCATTGTGATACTATTCTAGTTAAACAAAAAAAATGGATAAAAAAAGGAACTAAAATCGCAACAATAGGTAATGTTCACGGAATTTATTTGGCTCACCTTCATTTTGAAATAAGAAATAAATGGATGATGCCAATAGGAAACGGCTATTCTAATGATACCTCTGGCTATTTAGACCCGACAGAGTTTATACAAAACCATAGGTAATTAAAATAACTGCCTCTTACTGAAAAAATTATTTCTTATAATGAAGGGTAATCATATAAAAAATTTTATTTTTGCGACAGATAAAATTAGACAATAATAAACATGGTATTTGATAACCTTTCAGAAGCAGAATTAACTTTTTTAAAAGAAGTGCCAGTATTGGCTACAATATTAGTAGCAGGAGCAGACGGCAATATTGATTTGGATGAAAAAAAAGCAGCAAAAGAATTGATGCGAGTAAAGTCTTACACGGCTGTTGATGAGCTTAAAGAATTCTTTAAAGAAGTAAGCGATAATTTCCCAGGAACTTTAGAGCGTTTAACGGAACGATACCCAGAAAATTCAAAAGCTCGTAATGGAGAAATTCGTGAACACCTCAAACAAACACAAGTGATTTTTGATAAAATGGACAGATTTTATTCTGAAGTATTTGTTGACACGGTAGAAGAATTAGCACGAACAGTAGCAGAGGCTTCTGGGGGTGTTTTGGGTTATTTATCTATTAGCAAACCCGAAAGAAGGTCTTTGCATAACTTAGCTATTATTTTAGCACATTAATTTTTTTTAAAGATGTTTGGGTTATATGTTTTAGTATAAGCCGAACATTTTTTTTATTTCTACTGTTCTTGTTATATCTTTACATTATAAAAATAAGATTATGACTGAATTATTTCTCGCAATAGGCTTAATTGCCACATTCTTTCTCTTGATGTCAGTAAGATTACTTTTTCTAAAAGATGGAGAGTTTAAAGGAACTTGTGCTTCTCAAAGTCCATTTTTACGTGAAGAAGGAGCTACTTGTAGCTATTGTGGTAAGACTGTAGGAGAAGAGCCTTGCGGTAAAGATGAGGTTGAAGAGCCTGAAAACGAAGTCTTAAAAGTGTTGTCTAAATTCGATTAATTTTTTTACAAAAAAAACTTTACAAAAATGACTTTAATCAAATCAATTTCTGGAATACGTGGTACAATTGGAGGTCAGCCAGGTGAAAACCTAACTCCGGTAGACGTTGTTAAATTTGTATCAGCCTACGGAACGATACTCATTAGAGAAGGAAAAAACAAAAAAGTAGTAGTGGGTCGTGATGCCCGTACTTCTGGTGCAATGATATCAGCATTAGTCACCAATACTTTGGCAGGTTTAGGGATAGATGTAGTAGATTTGGGGCTTTCTACCACTCCTACCGTAGAAATTGCCGTGCCAATGGAGAATGCAGGAGGAGGAATCATTTTAACGGCTAGTCATAATCCCGCACAATGGAATGCCTTAAAGTTATTGAACGAAAAAGGAGAGTTTATTTCTGCCGAAGAAGGTACCGCTTTATTAGAAGTAGCAGAAAATGAAGATTTTGATTTTGTCAGCCATGATAAAATTGGGGTTATCACACAGGACGATACATATATCGACAAGCACATTCAAAAAGTATTAGATATCCCTTATATAGATGTAGAAGCAATCAAAAAAGCCAATATAAAAGTAGCAATAGACTGTGTGAACTCTACAGGAGGGATTGCTCTCCCTATTTTGTTGGCTAAGTTAGGAGTAGAAGTAGAGGAATTATACTGTGAGCCTAATGGAAATTTTCCACATAACCCAGAGCCATTACCCGAAAACTTAACAGTACTGGCAGATACTGTAAAATCTCAAAACTGTCACATGGGGATCACAGTAGACCCAGATGTAGATAGACTTGCTTTTGTGTGTGAAGACGGAGCAATGTTTGGCGAGGAATACACAATTGTTGCAGTAGCTGATTTTATACTCAAGCATACCAAAACGGCAACAGTTTCTAACCTGTCATCTAGTAGAGCATTGCGGGACGTAACCGAAGCGGCTGGCTGCGAATATCAGCCATCGGCAGTGGGAGAAGTCAATGTGGTGAATAAAATGAAAGAACTTGGTGCTAAAATTGGTGGAGAAGGAAATGGTGGAGTTATCTACCCAGAATTACATTATGGACGTGACTCAATCGTAGGAATTGCTTTGTTTTTGACTCATTTTGCTAAAGAAAGAAAAACAATGTCAGCCCTTAAGGCTTCGTATCCACAATATGAAATTTCAAAAAATAAAATAGAGCTTACGCCAGAAATAAATGTTGATAAAGTACTGATAGCTTTAGAGAAAGCGTATAGCCAATACACTGTCAATACAATAGATGGAGTGAAAGTAGACTTTGAAGAAACAAAAGAATGGATACACTTACGTAAATCTAATACAGAACCTATTATCCGTATTTATTCGGAGGCTGTGAGCAAAGAGCGAGCTGATGAACTTGCTAATGCTGTTATCAAAAAGATAAAAGAAATTATTGCTTAATGCAAGCCCCTATTTATCTTGATTATGCCGCAACATCTCCACTTGACTCACGAGTTTTGGAAAAAATGTTGCCTTATTTGACTGAAGTATATGGAAACCCATCCTCCACACATAGCTTAGGTAGAAAAGCAAAAGTAGCCATCGAAACGGCTCGTAAGCACTTAGCAAAATTAATCAATTGTTCTCCAAATGAAATAATATTTACCTCTGGAGGTACCGAAGCCGATAATCTCGCAATATTTGGGGCTATTCGTAAACATAACATTAAACACATAATAGCCTCACCATTAGAACACCATGCTGTATTACATGCTTTAGAAGCTATCGAAACAGAAGGATTGGCTCAAGTTTATTACCTTGATTTACTAGAAAATCACAGTATTGACTTAATGCATTTAACAGCCTTACTTAGTCAATACCCAAGCTCATTAGTGACCATAATGCACGGAAATAATGAAATAGGAGTGATTAACCCCATTGCTCAAATCAAAGAAATTTGTACTCGCTACAATGCTTTGTTTCATTCTGATACGGTACAAACAATTTCTCATATCAAATTTGACTTTGGACAAAATCATATACCTGATTTTATTACTGCCTCTTCACATAAGTTTTATGGACCCAAAGGAGTCGGGTTTTTGGTTGCAAGACAGCCACTTTCTGCAATTATTTATGGCGGTACACAAGAGAGAAGTCTTAGGGCAGGTACGGAAGACGTTGCTAGTATAGTAGGGATGGTGGAAGCTTTTTCGCTTGCTTATGAAGAGCTAGAGGTAAGAGAAAATCATCTCAATAAGTTAAAATCTTATTTTATCTCAGCAATCAAAACACATATTACGGGTGCCATATTCAATCAGCCAGACAATGGGATGTCTAATATTGTGAGCTTGACTATTCCTCGTGCCGACTTATCAGACACGCTACTTTTTCATTTAGACCTCAACGGAATTGCAGTTTCTGGCGGGAGTGCTTGTGCTAGCGGATCACTACAAGGCTCTCACGTACTCAGAAATATTAATGGAAATAGAAATGTTTTCCCTACTATTCGTTTCTCCTTTGGGAAAGACACTACAACAGCCGAATTAGATAAGGTGATTTCTGTTTTGAGAAAATTATAATATCATTAGGGCGTCAAGCGGGCTATTCGCTGTATCTTTTTTGTTTTTTTAGTACAATGTTGAATTTATTAGTATCAGTCTGAACTAATTGAAGACAAGAAACCCTTGTGAATTAAAACAAAAAAGGATGCCGCTACTATCCCTGACGCAAGCCTCCCTACTAAAAATATTTCTTTCTACTTCATAACACCACTATCTTTTCATTAACTTGCATAATGCTCAGTTGGAAAAACTTATCAATCACGTATAAAGAAGGCAAAACCATTACTTACCCTGATTTTGAAATCAAAGAAAAGCAACACACTTTGATTATAGGGAAATCAGGAACAGGTAAATCATCCCTCATTCATGCCATAGCAGGATTAACGCCAGTGTCTAGCGGGAATATTTCTTTTCAAGACATTCAGATTGATACTTTGGCAGAAAAACAAAAAGATAAATTTAGAATAGAGCATATTGGGCTCGTCTTTCAGCAACATCATCTTATAAAATCACTCACGGCAAAAGAAAATATTTTAACCGCCATATTATTTAATAAGAAAAAAGAAAATTATTTGGAAGAATTATTAGAAGAACTAGATATTTCTTCTGTCGCTAATAAATTTCCTCACCAACTATCTGGGGGAGAAAAACAAAGAGTATCTATAGCAAGAGCATTGATTGGCTCCCCAAGTTTATTACTCGCAGACGAACCAAGCTCACACTTGGATGATGACAATGCACTAGCAGTAGTTAATTTATTACAAAACAAAGCAGAAAATCTTGGGATAACATTGGTGATTATTACCCATGATCACCGTATTATTTCTGAATTTAACCATCAACTTATTTTAAGATGAAACTATACCAACTGTCCATACGCTATTTGAGGTATAATATATTGTCTTTCTTACTCAATGTATCTTTAATTACATTAGGAGTAGCCATTATTGTCATTGTTACCACATTACAAAACAGCTCTGATCAGCAATTAAAGAAAAACTTAAAAGGAATAGACTTAGTAATAGGAGCAAAAGGAAGTCCTTTACAGCTCACATTAAGTAATGTTTATCACATTGATCATCCTACAGGAAACATTAAAATAAGTGAATTAGAGAAGATAGAAAAACACCCATCAGTAAAACAATCTATTAGGTTAGCTTATGGGGATACTTACAAAGGGTTTAGAATATTAGGTACAAGTCAAGCTTATATTAATCATTATGGCGGGCAATTATCTATGGGTAAACAATTTACAAAAGCGATGGAAGTTGTCTTAGGTAATAAAGTAGCTACAACACTAGGTTTGACCGTAGGCGATCATTTTCATGGTTTACATGGTGAGATAGAACAGCATGGACACGTACACGAAGGACATAGTTACCAAATAGTTGGTGTACTTCAACCATCTCATACTGTCATCGATCAATTGATTATTACGCCAATAGCATCTGTGTGGGAAGTACATGGAGAAGAGGATTCTCAAGCCAATACTGAAGTAACTGCTGCACTACTAAGTTTTAAAGGAGGGGCAGGTTTAGTTACAATTCCCAAGTTAATCAATAAGTTCACACCAAGCTTACAGACCTCAAACCCTGCATTGCAAATCCAGATGTTGTCTCAAAAACTATCTGCGGGATATTTATTAATGCAATACATTGCAATCATCATAGGGGTCGTTTCATTATTAAGTATTCTAATCTCAATGTTTAATGCAATGAAAGACCGAAATACAGATATAGCTATTTACAGAAGTCTTGGGGCTAGACCTTTTCAGATACTTCAAATTATAGGTGTAGAAATTTTGATGACGCTCATTACAGGTATTTTATTAGGCTATCTCTCAGGAAAAATCATTTCAGTAATTTTGTCTAATACTATACTAAGTAATTATTATTTAAACCCTTCTTGGAGCATTGACAGTAGAACTTTACTATTTGTACTAGGGATTCTTGTAGCAGGATTGCTTTCTGGCATTATTCCTGCACTCAAAGTGTATAAGATTAATATTTCTAAAACCTTATCTCATGCTTAAAGTAATCAAAAACATCAGTATTTACACTCTTTTAGGAGTGCTTTTTTCTTTTACTATACAAGAAGCCCTCAACTGGAATGTTTTAGAATACAGTGTAGAAACTGATTTTGTGTTTAATACAAAATACGGTACATGGGTAGAAGCCCCCATCTTCTCCCCATCTATCCAAAAATATGACGGAAAGTCGATTGTCGTGAAAGGCTATATCATACCAGGGAATGCTTACGAAGGAAAATATTATATTTCAAAAAACCCCAATGCAACCTGTTATTTTTGCACCAAATCAGGTGTTGGTACAATGATAGAATTAGACCTCAAAACCCATCAAGAATTTAACGTAGATGACTTTGTAACTATAAAAGGGGTACTTCATCTCGACGATGATCCTACCCAAATGCCTTATCAATTAAAACTTGCCGAAGTAGTAAAATAATATGAAAGCCAAATTTAGATCAGTAGCTTACTCTCACACCACAATTACCGAATTAATGATTCCCGCCTACGCCAATTTTGGTGGTAAAATTCACGGTGGGATTATATTGTCTTTGATGGATAAAGTTGCTTACGCCTGTGCCGCCAAACACTCTAGAGGTTACAGCGTCACAGTGTCAGTTAGTAATGTTAATTTTATTGCTCCTATTGAAGTTGGTGACTTGGTATCTCTCACAGCATCAGTCAACTATGTTGGAAAATCGTCTATGGTGATAGGTATAAGAGTGGATGCTGAAAACTGCCTTACAGGTGAGATTACACATGCTAATAGCTCCTATTTTACAATGGTAGCGATGGAAGAAGATCGTACGCCTCGCTCAGTGCCGGGGCTTATTTTAGAAACCAAAGACGATGTGCTTAAATTTGTACAAGCCATGCGGTATCGAAAAAGTAGGTTTGAGCTTCAAGAAGAATTTGACCAATACAAATCCAATATAAACCTCTCGGAAGAATTAAATACAGGACTTCTCGAAGGGCAAAACTGTATGGTCATAGACTTGTAATTGGCTTAGAGCAATTCCTGTACTTATATTCCACTATAGTTATATTTAGTTTAGGGTCGGGCTATCCGCTATGTCTTTTTTTTGTATCATATTGAGTTTGTTGAAATTATAGAACGAAAAACAAAAAAAGGATCTTACTGCTACCGTGTTCGTTCACTTACGAATCCCTTTTTCAACCACTTTGTGACATTGTTACAATAAAAATAATCTAGGTTGTTGCAGACAGTTTTATTTAAAATCCGTAATCACATTAACAAATTCTTTGTTCACACCTAAATTTGATTTATTTTTGGCAGAGAATTTAATTTGTGAAAGATTAAGATATGGCGGAGATAGTACAAATGCCTAAAATGAGTGATACCATGGAAGAAGGGGTAATCGCTGCATGGCACAAAAAAGTAGGAGACAAAGTAGAAGAAGGTGAGTTGATGGCAGAAATCGAAACCGATAAAGCCACAATGGAATATGAATCATACAACGAAGGTGTAGTATTACACCTAGGAGCAAAAGTTGGTGGTGCAGTACCCGTAAACGGAATTCTAGCTATTGTAGGAGAAAAAGGAGAAGATATTTCGTCTTTACTGGCAGGTGGCAACACAGAAGAAGTAGTTACTAGTCAAGAAGAAGTAACAGCACCTACAGAAATAATTGACACATCTAGCATAGTAGCAGAAATTGTACAAATGCCTAAGATGAGTGATACAATGGAGCAGGGAGTAATTGCTGCATGGCACAAGAAAGTAGGGGACACAGTAGAGGAAGGTGAGTTGATGGCGGAAATCGAAACCGATAAAGCCACAATGGAATACGAATCATACAACAGTGGTACAGTATTGTACTTAGGCACAGAGGTAGGTGGCTCAGTAGTTGTAAATGGTGTATTGGCAATAGTAGGAGAAAAAGGAGCGGATTGGGAAACATTACTCAAATCAGCATCTCAAACCACAAAAATAACAAACCCAGTAGCTGAAAAGAAAAGAGAGCCTAAAGTTCAGCCTACTGCACCTGTTATGGTCGTAAGTACTACTTTAGTTAATAGTGGAGATGTGAAAGCTTCTCCATTAGCAAGAAAGTTAGCAGAAGAAAAAGGATATAACATTGGACAAATAAAAGGTTCAGGACCTAATGGTCGTATTATTAAAGTAGATGTTGAAGCATACACGCCTTCAGCAACTGTAACAGTTGGCTCAGCAACAGTAGGTGTAGAAAGCTTTGAAGATGTACCAGCTACAACAATGCGGAAAGCTATTGTAAAAAGTCTGTCGACAAGCCAGTTTGGTGCACCACACTTTTATCTTACAATGGATATTGACATGAGCAAATCAATCGAAGCTAGAAAAAGCATCAATGAAATTGCCCCAGTCAAAATCTCTTTTAATGATATTATTGTAAAAGCAGTAGCAACATCATTAAGACAGCATCCAGGAGTTAATACTTCTTGGATAAGCGACACAAATAGCATTAGAAAAAACAATCATATCAGTATTGGTATCGCAATGGCGATAGAAGATGGGCTAGTTGTACCAGTAGTAAAGTTTGCTGATAATAAATCATTAGCTACCATCTCTGCTGAGGTAAAAGAATTTGCAGGAAAAGCAAAATCTAAAAAATTAAAATTGGATGAAATGCAAGGGAATACCTTCACGATATCTAATTTAGGTATGTTTGGTATAGAAGAGTTTACTTCTATCATCAACTCACCAGAGTCGTGTATACTAGCAGTAGGAGCTATCAAAAAAGTGCCGGTTGTTAAAAATGACCAAATTGTACCAGGTAATGTAATGCGAGTGACATTAACTTGTGACCACAGGACAGTAGATGGAGCAGTTGGTGCGGCATTTTTAGCTACGCTAAAAAATATGCTAGAAGATCCAATCAGATTATTAGTTTAATAAAAATATCGTTTAATATTAAGCCCCTTTTTAGGGGCTTTTTTGTATCATAATAAAAATGGAAAAAATAAGATCAACAACAGTTGTAGCTATTAAGCACAATGGACAAATTGCTATCGGTGCAGATGGACAAGCAACACTAGGAAATACTGTAGCAAAAAGCAATGTCAAAAAAATACGAAAACTTTACGATGGAAAAATTGTGACAGGATTTGCAGGCTCTACTGCAGATGCTTTTACTCTGTTAGAACGCTTTGAAGAAAAGCTAAGTGCGTATAGTGGTAATATGAAGAGATCGGCGATAGAGCTAGCTAAAGATTGGCGTACTGATAGATATTTGCGTAAGCTAGAGGCAATGATGATTGCAACAGATGGAGAGGAGATACTCGTTATTAGTGGTACAGGGGATGTATTAGATCCTGATAATGATGTGGCCGCAATTGGATCAGGAAGTATGTATGCACAATCGGCAGCTTTTGCACTCAAAAAACATGCACCTCATTTATCTGCCAAAGAGATGGTAAAAGAATCATTGACCGTAGCAGCTGATATTTGTATTTATACCAATCATAACTTTATAATCGAAGAAGTAAAATGAAAATATTTCATAACCCCAGATGCAGTAAGAGTAGAGAGACTCTAGCCATCTTAAAAGACAAAGGATTAGAGGTAGAAATTGTTGAATACCTAAATAATGTTCCGAACAAAACAGAACTTAAAGAGATTTTAGCTAAGCTAGGGGTAAAGGCAGAAGATTTATTGAGAAAGAAAGAGCTTGTTTTTAAAGAAAATTTTAAAGGAAAAACTTTGTCAGAAGAAGAGTGGATAGAAGCAATGATTCAGTTCCCTAAGTTAATAGAGAGACCAATTGTAATAGAAGGTAATCGAGCAATAATAGGAAGACCACCAGAGAAGGTATTAGACTTGATTGATTAACTTTAAAAATTGTATTGTTCTCTTTTTACAATCTAAAATTAATCTTCTGACTTTAAATACAAAAAGAATTGTATTTTTGTACTTAGACTAGAATCCTTCTATGAAAAACATTAGAAATTTTTGTATTATTGCACATATTGATCACGGTAAAAGTACTTTGGCGGATAGGCTGATTCAGGAAACTGAAACAGTAACACAACGTGAAATGAAAGACCAGCTCCTCGATGATATGGATCTTGAAAAAGAAAGAGGAATTACGATTAAGAGTCACGCCATTCAAATGAATTATCAAAATAAGGACGAAACATACACCCTTAACCTTATTGATACTCCAGGACACGTAGATTTTTCGTATGAAGTATCTCGCTCTATTGCAGCTTGCGAAGGAGCATTGTTGATAGTAGATGCAGCACAAGGGATAGAGGCACAAACCATTTCTAATCTTTATTTAGCCTTAGAAAGTGACTTGGCGATTATCCCAGTTTTAAACAAAATTGACCTTCCTGGTGCAAAGATAGATGAAGTTTCGGATGAAATCATAGATTTAATAGGTTGTGAGGCAGATGAAATTATTCATGCTTCCGCAAAAGAGGGGATAGGTATAAAAGAAATATTAGAAGCGGTAGTAGATAGAGTGCCAGCTCCAAAAGGAGATCCAGAAGCACCCTTACAAGCCTTGATTTTTGATTCGGTTTATAACTCTTATAGAGGAATAGAGGTTTACTTTAGAGTAAAGAATGGTAAAATAAAAAAAGGGCAAAAGGTTCGCTTTATGGCAACCGAAAAAGAATATTTTGCTGATGAAATTGGTGCTTTAAAATTAGTCCAATTTCCTAAACAAGAAATTGGATGCGGTGATGTTGGCTATATCATCTCAGGTATAAAAGAAGCAAAAGAAGTAAAAGTAGGAGATACGATTACTGATGCCACCAAGCCTGCTAGTACTCATATAGATGGATTTGAAGAGGTGAAACCAATGGTCTTTGCAGGTATTTATCCTGTAGAAACCACCGATTATGAAGAGTTGAGGTCTTCTATGGAAAAACTACAACTTAACGATGCCTCATTAGTTTGGGAGCCAGAAACGTCTCTTGCCTTAGGGTTTGGTTTTAGATGTGGTTTTTTAGGAATGCTACACATGGAAATTGTACAAGAAAGATTAGAGCGTGAGTTTGGGATGACGGTTATTACAACAGTCCCTTCGGTACAATTTCATGCGATAATGGTAAAAGGAGATATCGTAGAGGTAAATGCACCCTCTGACTTACCAGAAGCAAATTTCATTAGCCATGTAGAAGAACCGTTTGTACGTGCCCAAATTATTACAAAATCAGATTATGTAGGATCTGTGATTTCTCTTTGTATGAATAAACGTGGAGTTATCAAAAACCAAGTTTATCTTACCTCTGAGAGAGTAGAGCTTACGTTTGAGTTGCCACTAGCAGAAATTGTATTTGATTTTTTTGATAAACTAAAAACAGTATCAAGAGGATATGCTTCACTAGATTATGAATTGATTGCTTATCAACAATCTACAATGGCAAAGCTAGATATTTTGCTCAATGGTGATAAAGTAGACGCACTTTCTATTATCGTTCATCGTGATAAAGCTTATGAATGGGGAAAGAAGTTGTGTGAAAAATTAAAAGAATTAATTCCTCGTCAACAATTTGAAATAGCAATACAGGCAGCAATTGGACAAAAGGTGATTGCTCGTGAAACAGTAAAAGCGTTAAGGAAAAATGTAACTGCCAAATGTTATGGTGGTGATATTTCACGTAAACGTAAACTATTGGAGAAACAAAAAGCAGGTAAGAAACGTATGCGTCAAGTAGGGAATGTAGAAATCCCACAAGATGCATTTATGGCGGTATTAAAGTTAGATTAGGGAAATGAAATTAGGGGGAACTAGGTTGTTTGAAGTAGCTTGGGAGATTTGCAACCAAGTAGGTGGCATTTATACCGTAATTAGATCTAAAGTACCAAGTATGGTTGAGCAGTGGGGCAGTGATTATTGCGTTATTGGTCCTTATACACCTAATAACCCAGAATTTGAAGAGGTAGAATTACCTGGGCATCCTATTTTTGAAGCGGTGCAATTATTACGTCAAGAGGGTGTAACAGTACATATTGGCTATTGGTTAGTAACAGGAAAACCCCTTACAGTACTAATTGATTATTATAGTTTGTACAACAAACTTGCAGATATTAAATACCAACTTTGGCAAGAGCATCATATTTCATGCTCAGAGCATAATGAGCTAGTAGACCAGGTTATCGCTTTTGGTTACGGTGTTTATCGTTTTTTTAATTGTTTCGCATCTGTCTCGGATGACAAACAGGTTATTACACACATTCATGAGTGGATGGCGGGAGTGGGGATACCATTTATGAGACAAGAGAATTTGCCTACTAAAATTGTATTTACAACTCATGCAACATTGTTAGGTAGGTACTTAGCAATGAACGACCCAGGTTTTTATGATCGATTACCTTTTGTGGATTGGGAGCAAGAAGCTAAATATTTTAATGTAGAAACTCAAGTTAAAATTGAGCGTGCTGCAGCTCATGGTGCTCACGTGATGACAACAGTAAGTGAAATTACTGGACAAGAGTGTGTACATTTGTTAGGGCGAGCTCCAGATGAAATACTACCCAATGGGCTTAATGTTGTTCGTTATGAGGCTTTACATGAGTTCCAGACTTTGCATTTGCGTTATCGCAAAAAAATTGATGATTTTGTAAGAGGACATTTCTTTCCATCGTATTCATTTGACTTAGACAAAACAGTTTATTTTTTCACTTCTGGTAGGTATGAATACAATAACAAAGGATTTGACGTAGACCTTGAGGCTTTAGCTAGGCTTAACGCTATGCTTAAGCATGAAAATATAGATGTAACGGTAGTGATGTTTTTTATTACCCGTAAAGCTACTAAATCTATTAATGTAGATTTGTTACATTCTCGTGCTGTGATGGAAGAGCTTCGTGATACTTGCGAAGAAATAGAAAAGAAAATATCCAGTCAGTTATTTAAGAACATTACACAACATAAATCTGATAAACTACCAGATATCAACGAGTTTGTAGATGATTATTGGAATTTGAGATACAAAAGAACGTTACAGAGTTGGAAAACAGATAAATTACCACCAGTTGTTACCCACGAGTTGTATGATGAAGGCAAAGATGAGATATTAAATTTTATGCATCATTTACAATTACATAACTCTCCTGATGACAAAGTAAAAGTTGTTTATCATCCAGATTTTATTAGTTCAACTTCTCCATTATTTCACATGGACTATGGGCAATTTGTAAGAGGATGTCACTTAGGAGTTTTTCCTAGTTATTACGAGCCATGGGGTTATACTCCTTTAGAGTGCTTGGTAAGAGGTGTAGCTTCTGTTACTAGTGACTTGTCGGGTTATGGAGATTATATCTTGAATCATTGTAAAGAGATTTCAGATAAAAAAGTGTCTACGGTAATTAAACGAAAACATACTAGTTTTGCAGACTCTTCTCAGCAACTTGCCGATGAGATGCTAGGGTTTGTAAAAATGACTCGTCGTGAGCGAATCCAGCACCGTAATGAAGTAGAAAGTTACTCGGAAGTGTTTGACTGGAAAAACTTAATCAAACACTATAAAGATGCTTATGTGAGGGTGTTGGGTGAGTAAGGTTATAAATAAAAATCATAATATGACAATAAAAGAAGCAATACTTCAGAGTTTAAGTGACTTGATAACCGTTTCAAATTATATGGAAATTTATGAAAATATAACTAAGAATGATTATTACAATTTTAAACAGGCGAAAACACCTGCCTCAACAATTTCTGCTCTACTAGGAGATTTTATAAGAAATGGAGATACACGAGTTAAACGAATTAAAGGAAAAGGAGGGACATTTTCTTATTACTTGTCTAAAAATGAACAAGAATTAAACCTTGATATTTTAACATCAATTGAAGAGCCTAAAATATCTACTAAAAGTAAAACATATAACGAAAGGGATTTACACAAACTATTAAGTAGTTACTTAAAGAGTACTGAAACTTTTTCTAAAACAATATTTCACGAGAGTTCGAAAAATAGTAAAGATAATCATCAAAAATGGGTTCATCCTGATATGGTGGGCATCAAATTTTTAAAACTACAAACAAAGGTCACTCAAAACTTTCTTAATGTAGTCAATAGAACAGATACTTTCAAAATGTCATCATACGAAATTAAACGAGAAATTAATACTGACTATGAATTGAAAAAAACATTTTTTCAAGCAGGATCAAACTCAAGTTGGTCAAATTATGGGTATTTAGTAGCATTTGAAATCAGTAATAGTTTGACAGAAGAAATGGAAAGGCTAAATCAATCTTTTGGAATAGGAATAATCGAATTGAACCCAAATCCTTATGAGAGTAAAATACTTTTTCAAGCGAAATACAAAGAACTTGACTTTAAGACAATTGACAAACTCAGTAAAATAAACTCAAACTTTGAGAAATTTATTGAGCAAACAGAAAAACTATTAACCGCAAACGAAAAATATGTTCAATCAACAGAGAAGGAGCTGGATGAATTTTGTGATAATTATTTTACAAGTGAAACTGAAATAGAGAAATATTGTATTGAAAAACATATACCAATAGAAAAAAATAAAGATAACACTGTATAAGCTTCCTGTCGTCAGCTATGAAACCATATACTAACCATTTTTCACCATCAACTCTTCAAACTCAAGTCCTGTCATCTTTTTGATAGACGAAAACAACAGCCATAATATCCCTGCCATCATGATCGTTGATGGTAAAGCAATTACAGGAAAACTTAAGCCGTTCATCTTACCCAATTCGGCGGTATAAGCTTCTGTGCCAGGTTCGCTTACTAATAAATATTTGGCGAGACCATAATTTAGTATAGCAGAGAAAACAAAAGTTAAAATCAGTAAGTAGGACACTTGTTTTACTCTTTTATAAAAAGCTTCACGAGTTCCGTTTTCATCTAAAGCTTGGTGTAGTTTATCTACATCAATAATTCCATTTTCTAATAGAAAAGTCCTTACCAAAGGTTTTTTTGTAAAGTTAGAAATAAAGATAATCAAACCGATAAGCAAAGGCACTGCTGCTTCTTTTACTGCAATCCATTCTGCGGGTAATTTTAAGATTGCCATTGTTCCTGTCAAAAGCACACTCACAAGCCCAATAATCGACATTGTATTGAGCTTTTTAGTTTTTACGAATTCATAAATTCCATATCCTATCGGAAAAGCTAAGGCAATAATTAGGGCATAAGTAGGACCTAAATACTGTTCTTTACTTAGTTTTATTAAAATTAATGTAGGAATCCCTATGTTAAATATAAGGTTGTATAGTGGGTTTTCTTTTTGCTTAGTCATTTATTGTGTCTTTTTTCCTGCTAACTGTCCGCAAGCTGCATCTATGTCTTTTCCTCTGCTACGGCGAACATTTACTGTTATTTTTTTTCTTTCTAAGAATTGGCTAAAAGCTTCGGTTTTATCTAGGTCAGCATTCTTAAAATCTGCTTGTTCAATCGGATTGTATTCTATGATATTTATTTTACAAGGAATCTTTTTAGCAAAGTTATATAATTCTTTTGCGTCTTCTAAACTATCATTAAAACCATCAAATATAATATACTCAAAGGTAATAGTTGTTCCTGTTTTTTCATAAAAATAAAGTAGAGCTTCTGCTAATGCTTCTAGTGAATTACTTTCATTGATAGGCATTATCTCGTTACGCTTTGTATCGTTGGCAGCGTGTAAAGAAACTGCTAAATTAAATTTGACTCCATCATCACCTAATTTTTTGATTTGTTTCGCAATCCCAGCAGTAGAAACTGTGATTCTTCTCGGAGACATATTTAATCCTTTTTCTCCTGTAATGTACTCAATAGACTCAATCATATTGTTATAATTGAGTAGAGGCTCTCCCATTCCCATATACACAATATTGGTAAGTGGAGATTGGTAGCGATCTTCGGCTTCGTTTTTAATTAATACTACTTGGTCATAAATTTCTGCTGAGCTAAGGTTTCTTACCCGTTTGAGAAAACCTGTGGCACAAAAAGAGCAACTTAACGAGCAACCTACTTGCACAGAAATACAGGCAGTCATTCTGCTTGCGGTTGGAATTAAAACTCCTTCTACCAAAGCTTTGTCATGCAATTGAAATGAATATTTCACCGTTTTATCAGCACTTACTTGTGCGTCTTCAATCTTGACGGGTAATATTTCAAAATGTTTCGTTAATAACTCTCTAGTAGGTAACGACAAGTTTGTCATCTCATCAAATGAGGTGCAAGACTTTTTCCAAAGCCATTCATATATCTGTTTTGCTCGAAAAGCTTTTTCGCTATGACTTGTCAAAAAATATTTGATGTCGACTAAGTCTAATGTGCGGATATCTTTCAGATTTTCCATAAGTGCAAAGGTATACTTTTTGTAGAAGATTAATGGATTTAGAAATAAAAAAAGCGAAGCTTTAATAGCCCCGCTTAATTATAGGATAGTGAGTTTGATTATTTTACTCCGTTTAATTTTGCTTTTGTTACATTCAATGCTTTAGTCATCTCGGTTACTTTGGTAGCTCCCGTAGTATTGTCCTTTTTGTTTTGATCAATGTCTTTTTCAAGCTGTATTTTTTTAGAAGCATTGTTTGATAATTGTTTTTCTAGGTTTACTTTTTGTCTGGCGTTTTGCTCTAAGCTACCTACTAGTTTCTCCCCTTCTTTTTGGATTTTATCATAATCTTTAGAAGCTTTTCCTAATGCAGTTTCGGCTGCCTCTATGTCTTTGTTGATATCATCAACGTAAGCTTTTACTCCAAAGTCATGTAATAATTTTTCTACGCTAGAGTATTTCGAGTTACTTTTGGTTACCCATTCAGAACCTAGGTCAATAGCAATCCATACTACCGTGCCTTTTTTTCCGCTAGAAGCTACTGAAGTAAGTACACTTACTGGAGTGCCCGATACAGCAGGGATGTTGGCTACAGGAAGACTAGTGAATTTCCCCATTTTGTTAGTCTTACCATATTCTTTCATTTCTTTTTTCCATAGTTTTTCTACAGACTTACTATCTAGCTCTAGGGTGATTGACAGACCTGTTCGAATTACTTTCTCTACTTCTTTGTCAGATTCTATAACTTTTACTGTTTGTGCTGACGCAAAGCTCATAAATCCTATAAGCAAGGCACTAGATATAATTTTCTTCATCATGATATTTTTGTTTGGTGAGTCCACTGTTTAATAATACTAAACTTATTACAAAAAAGATACCAATAAGGAGTGAAATCTTTTTTTATGCTATTCTTTTATTCAATTATATGTAAGTTTGTACCGATGAAAAAGCAGAGAAAAGGGGTTTTACTACTCAATTTGGGTACACCAAGTAGTTCTAATACTAAGGACGTGAGAAGATATTTACGAGAGTTTTTGATGGATCCAAGGGTGATAGACATCAGTGCTTTGGGGCGGTGGATACTCGTTAATGGATTTGTTGCACCTTTTAGGTCACCCAAATCCGCAAAAGAATATCAAAAGGTTTGGACAAAAGAAGGGTCTCCTTTATTGGTGCATGGGCTTCAACTCAAGTCCGATTTACAAGAAAAGATGGGAGATGAATACGTTGTAGAATTAGGGATGAGGTACCAAGAACCATCTGTAAAGTCAGCATTAGCAACTTTTAAGAATAAAGGTTTTGAATCTTTGACGATTATTCCGCTTTACCCACAATACGCTTCTGCTACTACGGGGTCTACCATAGAGGCTGTGAACAAAGAACTAAACACTTGGCAAATTATCCCTTCACTTAGGGTCATTAGTAATTTTATTTCTCAGCCTTTGTATAGTTCCGCTTTCGCTGAAATAGGAAATAAATATTGGCAAACAAAAGAGTATGAACATATCGTTTTTTCTTATCATGGTTTACCCGAAAGGCAAATAGAAAAAGCCTCTTGTGATAATTATTGCCAGATGAATGAGAAGTGTTGTGACACCTACCATAGTAAAAATCAATACTGTTATCGTGCTCAATGTTTTGAAACAACAAGACTCATAGTCGAAAAAATGAATTTAAGTCCTGACCAATATACAATTTGTTTTCAATCCAGATTAGGGAGGAGTGAATGGATAAAGCCTTATATCAGTAATGTAGTTCCTAAGTTGGCACAAAAAGGAATTAAGAAAGTTTTAGTCTTTTCTCCTTCCTTTGTAGCAGACTGTTTAGAAACTACGATAGAAATTGGAGAAGAGTATAAAGAGTTGTTTTTGAAGAATGGAGGAGAAAAGTGGCAACTAGTAGAAAGTCTTAATACTCACCCTACATGGGTAGAATGTTTGGTAGAGTTATCTCGATAATATGAAAAAAGTTGCGATATTAAGAGGGATAAATGTAGGTGGGAAGAGGAAGATGCTAATGGCAGGGCTAAAATCATTACTTCTCAATTTGGGATACACTGATGTATGTACTTATATACAAAGCGGAAATGTCGTTTTTGAAACTGATATAAAAAAAGACAATCTTCAAATAGCAGAAGAATTAGCTTCCGCTATTAATAATCAATATGGATTTGATGTACCTGTTATTGTTAGAGAAGGGAGAGAAATAGAAGAAATTGTTACGAAAAATCCATTTTCCTCAGCGTGTGAAGCTGAGCGACTTCATGTTGTTTTTTTAAAAGAAGTTCCTTTTCCCGAATTAATAGGTGAAATAGAGCAGTATGATTTTTCTCCAGATAAACTTGAATTTTTTAACCAACATGTTTTTATTTATTGCTCAGGTAAGTACAGTGATTCTAAACTGACCAACCGTTTTTTTGAGTCTAAGCTAAAAGTGTCTACCACAACACGAAATTGGAAAACAGTTTTAAAATTATCTGAGCTATCTCAGTATGAAAAATGATTTTTCTCATTTTTTCATCCAGAAAACATTGACTTACTAAGTGAATAATGGTTTACTAAAAGCATAGGAATGTACTAATAAGGAATAAAAAGTATGATTTTGTAATGGATAAGAGCTATTTTTAGTAAGACTTATGCCTCAATGTAGAATCTTTCCAAATAAGAAGAAAATTTCATATATACAGCTTGTATATGTATTTTTGTATCGATTGTGATAGAAGCATTTAAAAATATCAGCCTTTCTTATAAACTAGCTCCGCTAGAGATTCGAAATAAATATGTTTTGGATGAAAAGGAATGTGCTCGTTTAATTTCCTTATTAAAGGAATATAGCGACATCACTGATATATTAATATTATCTACGTGTAACCGTACCGAGTTTTATTATGAGCATTCTAAGTCTCAGGCTGAATTATTTTTCAAATTACTAGGTACTGTAAAGGGTTTCGTGATTACAGAGGAGGATAAGAAATATTTCACTATCAACAATAACCATGAGAAGACCTCAAAATACCTGTATAGGGTAGCTTTAGGACTTGAAGCACAAGTTGTTGGAGATTTACAGATTACTAATCAAGTAAAGCGTGCTTACCAACTTTCCGCAGATATGGAAGTGGCAGGTCCATTTTTACATCGAATATTACATAGTATTTTCTTTTCAAACAAAAGGATGGTACAAGAAACGGCGTTTAGAGATGGGGCAGCTTCGGTATCTTACGCAACAGTTGAGCTGGTGGAAGAATTAGCTTCTGCTATTCAAAATCCGCACGTATTAGTGCTAGGGGCTGGAGAAATGGGAGAGGATGTTGCAAAAAACCTAAGTAATACCAAAATTGATAGAGTTACTATTGCCAATAGGACTTTAGAAACTGCTACAAAAATTGGACAAGAATTAGGTTTTATGTCTATTGGATTAGAGCATGTTATGCCTCAACTTTCTCGCTATGATATCATTGTTTCTACAATTCCTGGGGGAGAATTTAATATTGACGCATCGTTTCTTCAAAATACAGAAATACTTTCGTATAAACATTTTATTGATATTGCTGTGCCAGGGAGTGTTTCACCCGATGTTGAGGATGTAAATGGGGTAACTTTATATAACATTGATCAAATCAATAATCGCACAGAAGAGACGATACAAAAAAGATTGGACTCTATCCCAAAGGTAGAATCTATAATAGATGAGTCAATCATAGAATTAGGAGTTTGGGTTAAAGAATTGGAAGTTTCTCCAACGATTCATAAAATTAAACAAGCCTTGAATCAAATTCGTGAGGATGAGATGAAACGCTATGTAAAAGAGCTTTCTGAGTCTGAGCAAGAAAAAGTAGACATGGTGACAAAAAGCATCATACAAAAAATTATAAAATTACCTGTATTACAACTCAAAAACGCATGTAAGAAAGGTGATGCTGAGAGTTTGATTGAAGTTTTACATGATTTGTTTGATTTAGAAAAACAAGGTGTAGACTCTTGATTCAAGTAATTGCTACTTAAGGAACAAAGTATATTTTTTTTATGTTGTCATTTTTCTAAAGTCATCAATTTGTAATAGGCAATTATATTTAGCTAAAATGGGATTAAAAAAATGGATTTTATTTATTTTTTGCGTAATAGTTTTTAATGCTCAGGCACAGGATTATACTGTAAAAGTAAAGTCTACGGAAGTCAAAATAAAATTAGACGGAATCTTAGAAGAAGAATGGGCTACTGCTGAGCTTGTTAATGGGTTTAAACAAAGTAAACCTTATGATTCGTTAAAATCAAAGTCTATCACAGAAGTTAAAATCCTATCAGATAAAAACTTTTTATATATAGCCGCTATTTGTTATGATACTTTTCCAGGTAATTATATTGTTCAATCCTTAAAAAGAGACTTTTCTTTCCCTCGAACAGATGCTTTTGGGGTTTTTATAGATCCTTTTCAGGATGGGTCTAATGGTTTTAGTTTTGCTGTAAATCCTTATGGATCTCAACGAGAAGGCTTAATTGCTTTTGGAGGTAAGTTTGGTGTGAGCACTTCGTGGGATAATAAATGGTTTTCGGCAGTAAAAAAATATGAAGATAAATGGGTAGTTGAGATGGCGATTCCTTTTAAGACTATTCGTTATAAAGAAGGAAGTCTTGAGTGGAATATTAATTTTGCAAGAAATAATCAGAAGATAAATGAGACCTCTACTTGGTATCCTGTCCCTAGAAATTTTAACGTAGCCCATTTGGCTTATATGGGAAAATTAAAGTGGGAGTCATCTCCTCAAAAACAAGGAGTAAATATAGTTGTGATTCCTTATGTATTGGGTGCTTACAACCAAAACTCACTGAAATCTACCGAGAAAGGTAAGTTTAATGCAGGGTTTGATGCTAAAATAGGAATCAATCCTTCTCTTAATTTAGACTTGACGGTAAACCCCGATTTTGCACAGGTAGAAGTAGATAGGCAGGTTACTAACCTTGATAGATTTGAATTATTTTTTCCTGAAAAGAGACAGTTTTTTTTAGAAAATCAGGACTTGTTTTCTAATATGGGAACAAGAGGGTTTCAACCTTTTTTTAGTAGAAGGGTAGGGCTTCAGCCAGACAGTAATGGTACACAACAACAAGTTCCGATAATATTAGGAGCAAGATTAAGCGGTAAGATAAATAAAAATTTAAGAATTGGTGTTTTGGATGTTCAGACGGGAAATAATTCAGCTAAGAATACTCCTCAAAATTATGCCATGATTGTTGCCCAACAGAAAGTTTGGAAACGATCTACGGTTTCTGCTTTTGTAGTCAATCGACAAGCCTTTGACACTAATCGATTTGAAGTTATTAAGAAAGATTTTAATACTGTAACAGGGCTTAATTTTCAATATCGTTCTCCAGATGGTAAATGGTCATCAACTTTAATTGCTTCGAGATCTTTGGAATACAAAGTTAAAAGAAGCGGATGGTTTGGGCTTGCCTCTCTTGATTATGATACAAAAAATATAATAGCTAGGTTTAATACACAGTCGGTAGGAGATGGGTATCGTGCTGATGTTGGTTTTTTTAGGAGAAAAGGGATTATTCGTTTTAACCCATATTTTCAATATAAGTTTTATCCGAAATCCAGTAAAATTAATTGGATAGGACCAGGGCTTGAGTATGAAGGCTTTACAAAAGTGAATTATAAGCTTATTGAAGCTAATAGTTATGCTTTTGTAGAAATGAAATTATTAAACACATCATTTTTTAAAGTGTCGTTTGCCGATAAATTTATAGAGTTAAGAAGAGCCTTTGATCCATCAGGTAAGCGAAGTGTAAGCATTCCTGTGGGGACTCAGATTTCTTTTAAGAACCTTAAGTTGGAATATCAAACAGATGAAAGAAGGTTGTTTTTTTTTGATGGTGAGTCAGTCTTTGGGGAGTATTTTAATGGAAAAAGGTTTAACATAAAAGCTTCGTTTAGGTATAGAATTATGCCTTATGTTAATTTATCTGTATTATACTCGTATAATAAAATAGATTTACCTACTTCTTTTAGCTCTTCAGAGTTTAATCTTATAAGTCCTAAAATTGAGCTTACGCTAAAAGATAATCTTTTTTTTACTACCTTTATTCAAGTAAATGATCAGATAAAGAACATAAATTTAAATGCTCGCTTACAATGGAGGTTTAAGCCAGTAAGTGATGTGTTTTTAGTATATACGGATAATTATTTCCCAGAAGATTTTGGGCATAAGAATCGTGCAATAATTTTAAAAATTAACTATTGGTTGAATTTATAAAAGGATAAAATTATGAGTGACATTATAACGTTAAGAGTAAAAAAAATCATCAAACAAACTACTGATGCAATTACTATTGTGTTTGAGCAAGGTGTAGAAAAAATAAAGTATGAATCAGGTCAATTTCTGACTTTGATTATAGATATTAATGGAGAAGAAATAAGAAGAGCTTATTCTTTATGTTCCTCTTATTATACAGACGAAGATTTAGCAGTAACAGTAAAACGAGTAAAAGGAGGTAAGATGTCTAACTATTTAGTTGATACTTTACAAGTAGGAGAAAGTTTACAAGTATTGCCTGCAATGGGGACGTTTACTTGTGAGGTAAATAAAGATTTTCAGCGTCATGTGGTGTTGTTAGGTGGGGGGAGTGGCATCACGCCCTTGATGTCAATTTTGAAATCTGTATTGTCACAAGAGTTACAATCTGTGGTAAGTTTAGTTTTTGCGAATACAACTCAAAGAGATGTTATATTTAAAGAAGATTTAGACACTTTAAGGGATGAATATAAAGAACGCTTGCGTGTGTATCATTATTTCTCTCAAGTAGAGCGAGCGGTAAGAAAAAAAGGTTTCTTAGGCTTGTCTAAAAAGGTGGTTACAGAAGTTCCGGGAAGATTAACTCCTAAAGGGTTAAATTCTATATTAGACGGTCTATATATCCAACAAGGAGATAAGACGGAGTTTTATATGTGTGGACCTGGTGGCTTGATGGGGACAATAGAGAAGGCTTTGTCGAAAAGAAAGATTGAAAAAAAATATATTCATAAAGAAAGCTTTGACACTGTTGGAATTGCAAAAAATGATTTATCTGCTATAGCAGAGGGAGAGAAAAAAATTAATTTATTGGTAGGTGGAGAAGAACATAAGCTTACGCTAAAAGGTAAAGAACCTATCTTGCTAGAAGTACTAGAGCAAGGAGTGGATATTCCGTTCTCTTGCCAAAGTGGTTTGTGTACTGCTTGTATGGGGAAATGTACTTCTGGAGAAGTTCAAATGGAATTTGCAGACGCTTTGTCAGAAGATCAAATTAAAGATGGTTACGTGCTAACTTGTATTAGCAAAGTAGTATCTGAAGAGGCAACAATAGAGTTTGAGTAAAAAAACATCATACATATTTATTAAGTAAGACGTTTTTTTATAACTTTGGTAAGTTAATCTCTTTATGAGATTTTCGTAAGGTATGGTTCTAATTAAATGTTTCAGCAAATTGCTGGATAATAAACCCCTCTAAGAGAGGATTAAAGTAAATAAAGTAATGAAATTCATTGTATCATCACAAACTCTTTTGAAACAATTGTCAGGGATTAGTGGAGTAATTACTCCAAACCCTGTTGTTCCAATTCTTGAAAACTTTTTATTTGAAATTAGTGATGGGAAATTAACTGTTACGGCTTCGGATTTACAAACTTCTATGATTGCTGAAATCGAAGAGGTGGAGGCAAAAGATTCAGGAGATATTGCTATTCCTGCAAAAAGATTACTCGACACGCTTAAAAGCTTGCCAGAGCAACCAGTAACTTTTACAATTAACCAAGATACTTATACTGTGGAGATATCTTCTCAAAATGGTAGATATAAGTTAGCAGGCGAAAATGCTACTGATTTTCCTAAAGTGCCAGGTGTGTCTAATGGTGATAAAGTAGAAATCCCTTCGGATATCTTATTAAGAGCAATTTCAGGAACTTTATTTGCCGCTAGTAGCGACGAACTTAGACCTGCTATGAATGGAGTTTATATTTCTTTTGAATCTGGTCAAACTACTTTTGTAGCAACTGACGGACATAGACTTTCTAGGTTTAGACGTTCAGATGTTACTTCAGATATTAATAGCTCTGTTATTGTTCCTAAAAAAGCATTGATTTTATTAAAAGGATCATTACCATCTAGTAATACTAATGTTACGATGGAATACACTTCGTCTAATGCTTACTTTACTTACAATAATATCCAGATGATTTGTCGTTTGGTAGATGAGCGTTACCCAGATTACGAAAACGTAATTCCTTTAGAAAATCCTAATAGATTATTGATTGATAGAGCTTTGTTTCTATCATCTCTAAAACGGGTATCTATTTATGCCAATCAAACTACTCATCAAGTAAGACTTAAGATTACAGGTTCTGAGTTGCATATTTCAGCAGAAGATTTAGATTTTTCTAATGAAGCAAACGAAAAATTACCTTGTGAATATGAAGGGCAGGATATGGAAATTGGTTTTAATGCAAAATTCTTAGTTGAGATATTAGGTACGGTAGATGCTAAGCAAGTGCGCCTAGAGTTGTCAGAGCCTAATAGAGCAGGATTAGTGATTCCTGTAGATGGTGAAGAAGAAGAAAAAGTATTGATGCTTATTATGCCTGTAATGCTTAATAATTACGTGTAAAATATGTCTTATTAATCCAACAAAAAAGGCTTACCATTTTGGTAAGCCTTTTTTGTTGGGTGACTATTTTTGTTATTCCGTAACAGTAATTCCTAGCTCCGCTAATACTTTTGTCGTAAGATTATCTCCTTTGTTTTTAGAGAACAATACAATACTATTTCCTGCTAAACCGTCAGTAAGCACGTAGGTATAGTTGTTGGTTTCGCCTACTTTTTTAATAGCAGTATTTATTTTTTCAATAGTAGGGTTCATTAACTCTTTTTCTTTTTGCATCATTTCTTGTTGAACAGATGTTTGCATACTTTCATAACGAGCTTGTACTCCTTGGTACTCTGCCATTATCCCTTTTTGTTCAGCTTCTGTAGTGGCACGTTGGTACTGTGCTTCTAAATCTTTTCCTCTTTGGTCAATAGCTTGTAGTTGCATTTTCTTCTGTTCTACATAAGTATTTAATTCAGATTCTACAGCTTTGAGGGCTGGAGTTTGTTTCAGTTTAAGGAAAATATATTCCATATTGACAAATCCCATTTTAAATTCATTGGCTTGTTGTGCCATTGTTGCTGTTATAGTTGCTACAACTAGCGAAAGTGTTATTATTATTCTTTTCATTTTTTATTTATTAGTTTACTTACATTATACAAATAGGATGCCACAAGCATTATTTTACTTTTGTCCTTTTATTATCAGAGGTATCCGTAGGGTCACCTAAGTCTAGTTCTTCTAGTACATAGTCTGTGTAGTCATGTACTGGGTTAGCATAAATTAAAGATAAGTCTCCTGATTTGTCAAATACAAATTGTAGTTTGTGTTTTTTTGCTACTTTTTCTACTGCGGTAAATACTTTGTTTTGTACGGGCGCTATGAGTTCTTGTCTTTTTAAGAAAATTAAACCTTCAAATCCAAAAATCTTGCGTTGATACGTTTTGATTTGTTTATGTTTTTTATTGATTTCTGCTCTACGTTTGGTTTTCATTTCTTCGGTTAGCAGGATTTCTTCACGCTGGTAAGTGTGATTAAGTGAATCTAATTCACCGTACATTTTTTCAATTTTCTTTTGCTCTTCAATTGATATTTTATCAATTTCTTCTTGAACAGTTTTATACTCTTTCATTTCAGAAAGAATTTTTTCAGTATCTACTACCCCGAATTTTTGAGCGGAAGCCACAAGAGAGAAGAATAGTAGACTAGTAAATATTATTAGATATTTCATATTATCGAATCATTTGACCAATAGTAAAGTGTATTTGACCACCATTAGCACCAGGTTGTCCAGGTATAGGGTCTATACCCACACCATAATCTAAACCAAACATTCCAAATGCTGGCATAAAGAGACGAATTCCTGCACCATATGATCGGTGTAAGTCTAGTGGATTAAATGATCGAGGACTTCCCCAAATGTTTCCTGCTTCTAAAAAACCTAAAGCATAAATATTTGCCATTCCTTCCAATATGATAGGGTAGCGTAATTCTACTACATATTTAGAGAAAATTGTTCCGTAAGTTCCATTTAGCGTAAGCGAACCATCATTATAACCTCTTAATCCTACAATGTCTCTACCTGTAAGAAATGAGCCCCCAAATCCAGACAAACCGCTTCCGCCGAGTTCAAATCGCTCAAAAGGAGTAACGTTTTTTGTTTTATTAAGCTTTCCTACATAACCAAAATGAGCACGAGTTTGTACCACAAATTTTCTTTTTTGTTTACCCCCATCTATTGCTAAACCTTTTGTTCTATTAACTCCTAGTTGCATATATTTTTCCCAATCAAACATCCATTTGTGGTATTCTACATATTTAAAGCTTTCTTCACCTTTAAGCTCGTTGATACTATTGCTCAATAATGAATAAGGAGGGGTTATGTTTACACTTAATGACATTTTTCCACCAGTATTATAAAATTGAGGATTGTTCCCTCTATCATCTCTAGTGATTGTAGTATTAAAGTTAAAATTGTTTGCTCCACAGTTTTGACAAATGTTATTTGTGATTCTTGAAGAAGATGTCCCTGTTGCACCATCTCTTTCAGATTTAAAACGATTATAATTGAGACCAGTGCTTAGGTAAAAATTCCCATCAGGCCAATTTAACCTTTTGTTAAGGGCTACATTAATACCTGTTACTTTTAGTGCACTAATTTGTTTATTGTCAGAGTCAAATCCTCTACTAATGGATCTAAATAGACTTAAAGATAAAGCCCTAGGCTTTTTCCCCCCTAACCAAGGTTCAGTAAAAGATACTGAATAATTTTGATAAAATTTACCGTTAGATTGGGCTTTTAATGAAAGCCGTTGACCATCTCCAGCAGGTAAAGGACTCCATTCTCTGAATTTCATAATCTTACGCATAGAGAAGTTATTGAATGATAAGCCTAAAGAGCCTACAAATCCAAATCCTCCTCCGCCAAATCCGCCAGACAACTGGAGTTGATCGCTAGGTTTTTCTACTACGGTATATTCTATATCTACCGTACCAGTAGTTGGGTTGGGCTTAGGTACAATCCCAATTTGTTGAGGATCAAAATATCCTAAAGAAGATAACGAACGCTGAGTTTGTATAATCGCAGACCTACTGAATTTTTCTCCTGGCACAGTACGTAGTTCTCTGTAAATTACTTGATCCGATGTTTTTGTGTTTCCTAGTACAATGTTTTTACCGATAATGGCTTGCTGACCTTCGTAAATTCGCATTTCTATGTCGATAGAGTCATTCTCTATATTTACTTCTACAGGGTTAAGGCTATAGAAAAGATACCCGTTATCTAAGTACAAAGAGCTAACATCTACTCCTGTAGGATTAAAGTTTAATCTCTGGTCTAGTAATTCTTTATTGTAAATATCACCTTTTTGAATAGCGAGTACACTATCCAAAAAACCATTTCTGTATACATAATTTCCTATCCATTTGATGTTTCTGAAATAATATTTCCCACCTTCAAAAATATTCATTTTAAGATTAATTCTATCTTTAGAAACATTGTAAACTGTATCAAATTTTATTTGAGCATCACGCATTCCTTTAGAGTTGTATAAGGCAATGATACGTTGTTTGTCTTCGTCAAACTTTTCTTGTATGTATTTTGAACGTTTGTAAAATCTTCCAAACTTTCTTTTTTTAGTGTTCTTCATTTTACGCAAAACTTCTTTTGCTTCAAGTGTGCTAACGCCTTCTATGAGGATTTTTTCTATTCGTACTTTAGAACCTTTTTCTACATTAATTGTATAACTAATATGATTGGCAATAGTACTTGTGTCATTAATGGCACGAGGGCTTACTTCGGCATTTAAAAATCCTTTTTCTTTAAAATAGTTTTCTACTTTAATTTTTATGTCTTTTTCGAAAGAAGAAAAAATAACTTGAGACCGTACTAGACTTAACATCTCTTTGATGTCTTTTTCTTCTGGCTTTCTTACGCCTTCTATATAAATTTTTCCTAATCTAGGCTTCTCTGTTAGCTTGATTAGTAGCCAGATTTTAGTACCTTCTATCTTAGTGATGTGAAAGCTAATGTTTCCAACTATATTCTCTTTCCATATACGACTGATCGCTTCCGCTAATTCCGTTCCGGGCAACGTTATCTGATCTCCTACACTTAATCCAGAAAGAGCAATTACTGTTTCTTTGTCAAGGTGTTTAGCCCCTTTTACGCTAATGTCCTCTACGGTGTATTTTTTACCATACGAGTAGTTAAGGTCTATGAGACTTTGTTCTCTGAGAGGTTGTGCGATTGCACTCAAATTTATTGATAATAAGATTATCAGTAATGCGATATATCTATTCATATTACTGAACTTGTTCACTTGTTTTTCCAAATCTTCTTTCTCTGGATTGATAATTTAATATTGCTTCTGCTAGATTTTTTTTGTTAAAATCAGGCCATAAAACCTCTGTTATGTATAATTCTGAATAGGCCAACTGCCATAGTAGAAAATTGCTGATACGCATTTCTCCACTAGTTCTAATCATTAATTCAGGATCAGGAATTTTATAAGTCGAAAGGTAAGAAGAAATTAACTCATCATTAATCTCTTCGGGGATAATTTTGCCTATCTGTACTTCTTTTGCAATTTTTTGCATAGCACAGGTGATGTCCCATCTTCCGCTGTAGCTCAAGGCTAATGTCAAAGTCATGGAGGTGCCTTCAGCTGTTTCTGTGATTACTTCGTTGAGTGTGTTTTTACAATTAGTGGGTAATTGGTCAGTATTGCCAATAGTATTTAGCTTAATGCCTTGTTTTAGTAATGTTTCTTTTTCGTTTAGAATACTATTGACAAGGATTCCCATCAGTATGTCAATTTCTTCTTTAGGTCTATTCCAGTTTTCTGTGGAGAAAGCGTACAGGGTAAGGTACTTTACACCAAGTTCCATACATCCTTCTACTGTTTCTCGAACAGATTTTACTCCGTGCTCATGTCCGTAAGTACGTTCAGACCCTAGTTTTTTTGCCCATCTTCCATTTCCATCCATAATGATGGCGATATGTTCTGGGATTCTTTGCTTATCGACCTTGTCGAAGTGATTCATCTTTCTGGGCAAATTTGATTATAAACCGTACGGCTAAAAGTTAAGCCTACAAAATAATACCAATCATTGATATGTGAGCTGTTTAAGTCCTCATCATCAGCATAACCATCAATTTCATCAGTAAATGTTTTTCTGGCTCCAACTTCAAAACCTATATTAAATTGGTCACTTACTTTAAAATTAGCACCAATTCCAAATGGGATAACTAAATAAGCTTTTTGTCCAAGCATTGCACTTACACCAAGCCCACCAAAAATATAAGGAGTCATGAAATATTGTTCTTTAATATCTCTAAAGTCAAAAAATTTATATTCATACAGCGTAGATAATTCAATAAAAGGAACAGAAAAATTTAAATTTCTATTTTTCTGTAGTGGAAAATCTGTTTTAGCTTCATCGGCAGATAAAATGCCAACTTGTGCATTGATTCTAAATACGGAAATCTTATCCTTTAGGTGATGTCTGTAAAATAATCCGCCAGAAGGGTTTAAAAAAGACAGAGATGGGACAGGGGCTAAATCTCCCGAATAGGTGGATGTGCCTAAAGAAAATCCATATTCAATATGGTGATCTATCCCTTCCTCTTGAGAAAATCCATAAATCCATAAGGATAAAAATAATATAAGTAAAACTGTTTTTTGCATCAATTTTATTAACGATAGTAAGTGTATTATATTGCAAGCAGGCAAATTTATTAAAATACTAACAACTTTGATAATTAATCGAAAGCTTTATCTCATAATTTTATTTATTCAGAGTGTGATGTGTATTGCTTTTTGGGGGTGACTTTGTTTTTTTAATTGTCTAAGAGATACGATATGCATAAAAATAGCCATTGGAGCTAATAATACTGGGACTAGCACGTAAGGGAACAACATAAACTCTCCGTTTATTAATACTGGGTTATTTCCCCATAAAGCAGGAAAATATAATGATGTGCCAATGATAAGAGCAACAAAAAGTATCATCCCGATCCCTAAGATATTCCATGCTTTTGCTAGTATTAGATTAAATTCTTTTTTTCGAAAAACAAAATACCCCATAGGAATAGCAGATATCCCCATTAAAATATCAAAATTTAGTCCTTCAAATGTAGCTGAGATAGGAATAATCCCTTCTCGGAAAGTATACAATAGTAAGAGTTCTACAAGTATTCGAAAAGATTGAAAGTAAACTGGAAGTTCTTTAGGGATAGTCATGAAAATATCCTTTTGTCCACTTTTTGTGTAAAATAATATTAATAATAAGGTAAAAGGAAGGAAAATTAATAGAGGTAATTTTGGAGGTAAAGAGATGTCAGAAAATATTAAGACCGTTGCAAAACCCTTGTAGTCATTTCTCTCTTTTTATATCCGTTATTTTTACCCAAAGTGAGTTAATAATAGTATGAT